>NZ_LXJL01000001.1:0-42968 GCF_001641215.1 Gardnerella sp. 30-4
TTTTTATACCAATACATATGAGATATATCCTACGAATGTGGTTAAATTCCAACAGAACGTAAACTTGCAAACGTACGCAATAATCGACATAAGATTAAAGCGTAGAAGCGCGCAAATTCACGAAATATTAAGATGCATACACGTATCTCATATGTTAAAGCTCATATGTTAAAGCTAAAGCGAGGAATGATGGCTGAGAACTTGAATACTACGGTAACTGTGAACGAATCCTCGGATCCGCAAAACAAAAGCGGCGAAGACCGTACAGCATTGAACCGTCAACTGGCACAAATGCTTAAAGGCGGCGTGATTATGGATGTCACCACCCCAGAGCAGGCGCGAATTGCTGAGGATTCTGGCGCGTGTGCAGTTATGGCTTTGGAACGTATTCCTGCTGATATTCGCGCAGCCGGCGGCGTTTCTCGTATGAGCGACCCAGCAATGATTCACGGCATTCAAGAGGCTGTGTCTATTCCTGTTATGGCAAAATGCCGCATCGGTCACTTTGTTGAAGCACAAGTGCTTGAAGCTATCGAGATCGACTACATCGACGAAAGCGAAGTGCTTTCTCCAGCCGACGACGTGTATCACATCAATAAGCGCGATTTTGCTGTGCCTTTCGTTTGCGGTGCTAAGGATTTGGGCGAAGCTTTGCGCCGAATTAACGAAGGTGCTTCCATGATTCGCACTAAGGGCGAGCCTGGAACTGGAGACGTGATTCAGGCTGTGCGTCACATGCGCATGATGAATTCCGCAATTCGTAAGCTTACAAGCATGCGCGAGGATGAGCTTTTTGAAGAAGCCAAAAATTTGCGCGTGCCTTTCGAACTCGTAAAATACGTTGCACAAAACGGCAAGCTTCCTGTTGTTAACTTCGCAGCCGGCGGCGTTGCTACCCCAGCCGATGCTGCTTTAATGATGCAGCTTGGTGCCGAAGGCGTATTCGTTGGCTCCGGCATCTTTAAGTCTGGAGACCCAGCAAAGCGCGCTGCCGCAATCGTTAAGGCTGTAACTAATTACAAGGATGCCAAGATGATTGCTCAACTTTCCGAAAACTTGGGCGAAGCTATGGTTGGCATTAACGAGCAGGAAATCAAGCTTTTAATGGCTGAGCGAGGCGAGTGATTTTGTCAAACTCACCTACCAATACTGATAACTCCGCTCATACTGTAGCAGTTTTAGCTGTTCAAGGTGCTTTTCTTGAACATCGCTTAATGCTTGAAAAATTAGGCGCGCACGTTATTGAACTTCGTCAAGCGCGCGACTTGGAGCAGTCTTTTGACCGCTTAGTACTTCCGGGCGGCGAAAGCACTGTGCAAGCTAAGCTTCTTCGTGAGCAAAATATGCTCGAACCTTTGCGCGAGCGCATTGCAGGAGGGATGCCTGTTCTTGGCACTTGCGCAGGTTTGATTTTGCTTGCGAAAAACGTGGAAGGTGACGAAGTAAACGGTTTTGGCACTTTAGACGTAACAGTTAAACGCAATGCTTACGGACGCCAGCTCGGAAGCTTCCATTGCGAGGCTGAATTTGGTGAGCTAGGCAATGTGCCGATGACGTTTATTCGCGCGCCTTACATTGCAGAAGTAGGCTCTAATGCCAAAGCTCTTGCAACTGTAGATGGTCATGTTGTCGCCGCGTGCCAAGGAAAGCAAATCGGCACATCCTTCCACCCGGAGCTTGACGACGATATGCGAATCCATCAGCTTTTCCTGGATTTGTAATCGAATTTGCAAATAAAAACGTAAGTAAAGCGCCAGTTAAAGCGTAAAATTTAAATAAGTTACATACAAAAACCTTCGCAAGTAGCAATATTTGCGGAGGTTTTTGATTCTGAACATTGACACAGAACGAAAACTATCCTGCCTTCATATTTATCGACGAAGGCAGACCTCCCTCACATTTGGAGCACAACACAACCCAAAACCCTCCAAACACGAGCAAAATTACCCACGTTTGGAGCAAAAAACAACAAATAAACGATATTTACTATTAGCGCAAGTTTCGTTGATAAATCGAAGCCATACCTTTGAAAATAAGATCCGGATCGTAATAATCAATCGATTGCACGTCATTTTCAAAAAGCCTACCCAAGCCACCAGTAGCAACTACCTTAAATGGCTCGTCTATTTCAGTTTTAAATTGTGCAATTGTGCGCTCAATTCCACCCAAGAAGCTGTAATATAATCCAGCTTGCATTGCGAGTTTAGTAGATTTTGCAAGAACAGACTGCGGTCTAGCTATTTCCACTTCTGGAAGCTGAGCCGTGTTATCCCAAAGTGCCGCAGCTGCAGTACGAATACCTGTGCAAATAAGTCCGCAAGTAATAGCACCACTTTTATCTATATAGTTGTAAGTTGTTGCCGTACCAAAATCAATAACTAGTACAGATCCTCCATACTCACTAAACGCACCAACGCAATCAGCTAAACAATCCGCGCCAAGAGTTCTTGGCTCATCAATACGAATATTCATACCGGTTTTAACACCAGGACCTACAATCATAGGATCAATATGAAGAAATTTGATAATACTAGCGCGGAATGAATGCATAACTTTCGGCACAACAGAAGCAACGATAACATCTTCAACATCGTTTATTGTAAATCCGCTTAAATGCAAAAATTGCGCAATCATAATGCCATACTCGTCTGATGTATGATTAGACTTTGTTGTCATACGATAAGTGCCAACAATTTGGTTATTTTCCAAAAAACCCAGCACAATATTCGTATTACCAATGTCTACTGCTAATAACATGTGTGCCTACTTCCTATATTGACATTTACGGATTAATTAAGTTAATCTGCAATCACGCGCGCACGTATTGTATGTGTATTTATACTATCCTATTGTATTTATACTACTTTTGCTAATGATCTTACTTTTACGCAAAATTAAGCTGCTTTTACGAAATCACTTAATTTTAATACGTTACGAAATTATCTAACTACAAATCCTTGATTGTAACCATATTCTTGAAGATCTTTTTCCCACAATAAAAGACCATCTTTTAAAGAAATACGTTTACCAGGATCATCTGGAAGCCACAATTTACTTCCATCATCTTGAGTAACACCAGCATCAATCATGGCTTGCACGTTTAATCTAGCTAAAGATTTAACACTCCAGTCATATGCTTGACCCATAGTTGCTCTAAAATCACTTCGCGAATACACTTCAAAAGGCAAATACCTGTATCCCGTATCCACGCGATTAGCGGCATCTGCAAATACACGATTAAACTTCTGGCCGCCAAAATAAGGTATATCAATGCCTCGTGAATCACGAATAGTAGCTCTATCTAAAAATGACTTATCTCTAAGCGTAACAACATCTGCAGGAAACGCTCCACCATTGACACGAGTACGAATTCCATGCATATCATGGCATACAAAATTCACAAATCGCATTGCTGCTTCAGGCTTACGACTCGATTTAAGCACAGATAACGAAGAACCGCCCATTTCTGCATTACGCTTTTCTCCGTGCATAGTTGGCACATTCGTCACCTTCCACAATCCTGCAGTTCCAGGCACATTTTCCAGAAGCAAAGACGGCATCCAGGCTCCTGAGAAAACAGAAGCAATCTTACCAGCTCCAACACCGTTCTTCCAGCGTTGACTCCAAGTTGTAGTTCTAATGTCAATCAATCCTTCATCAATCATTGATTGCCAGAACTTTGTAAACTCTTCAGTACCCTTATCTTTGCTCAATCTAACAGTAACTGTTTTCCCATCATGAGAAGTCATAAACGGGTGTCCACCTGCAAGCCAAATCATAGCGTTATAAAAACTTGCGTCACCTGAGTCTGCTGCAATATACACACCGATATCTTTAAGCTTACGAGCAGCGTGACGGTAATCTTCCCAAGTGTGTATTTTTGTGGCATCTACACCAGCCTGCTTAAACACGTCATCATTATAAAACCAAGCCATTGGGCCAGAATCCATCGGCAAACCGTAAACACGTCCACCAAGTTGCACAGAAGACCATGTTCCAGGAGTATAGAATGTGCGAGTATTTTTCACACGATCAGTAATATCTAAAAGCTGTCCACTTACAGCATATTGCGGAAGAGCAAAATATTCTAATTGAACAATATCTGGCATACCATAGCCATCTTGAATAGCACTATTAAGATTGCTATATCCGCTAGTATCTTTTACAGTTACATGAACATCTGGATTATGTAATTCAAATTCTTCAGCAAGTCGTTTCATGCTTGGTTCCCAAGACCAAACACTAATTTGAGTTCTAGAATCTTTAGTTCCGCATCCGCAAGAAAACAGCAAAGAAAAAACACAAAGTATCGACAGAAGCAAGCGTCCAAAATGATTGCGTTGTTGCAAAATTCTTGCAAATGCAGACATAAGATTTGCCATCCGTTACTTTATGTTACTCAACGTTGTTATGCGCTTACTCAACAGTTACAGACTTTGCAAGATTACGAGGCTTATCAACATCATAACCTTTTAACTTTGCCATATCCATTGCAAATAATTGCAATGCAACTACATCTACAAGAGGACTTAGCAAAGTCGCACATTTAGGACGCCAGAACACAATATCTGCATAGCGAGAAGCATCTGGATCACCCTCTTCTGCAACAGCTATAGTGAAAGCTCCGCGCGCTTTAACTTCTTCAATTCCAGAAATAACTTTCGCATGAAGCACATCACGACCGCGAGAAGATGGCACAATCACAACTACCGGCTCACCTTCATCTACAAGCGCAATAGGACCGTGCTTAAGCTCACCCGCAGCAAAACCTTCAGTAAACGTATACGCAATTTCCTTAAGCTTCAACGCACCTTCTAGCGCAACAGGATATCCAACATGTCGACCTAAGAAAAGGAAAGATTTAGCTTCCAGAGTATGCTCAGCAGCTTTCATAATTGATTCAGATTGTGTATCAAGTACATGCTGAATTTTATCCGGCATCTCTTTTAATTGCGCAACGATTTGCTGAATTTCGTCGCGATACATAGTGCCTTTTACTTGCGCCAAAAACAGACCAAGCATATAGGCTGCAACTATTTGCGCAACAAAAGCTTTAGTAGATGCAACTGCTATTTCTGGACCTGCATGCGTGTAAAGAACTGCATCAGATTCGCGCGGAATGCTAGAACCTTGCGTATTGCAAATTGCAAGAACTCGACTACCTTGCTCGCGCGCATGGCGCAAAGCCATAAGCGTGTCCATTGTTTCACCAGATTGCGAAATAGCAACAACCAGCGTGCGATGAGTCAAAATAGGATCACGATATCTAAACTCATGCGCTAATTCAACTTCTACAGGCACACGAACCCAATGCTCGATAGCATATTTTGCAACCAATCCGGCATAACTTGCAGTTCCGCAAGCAACAACAATAATTTTATCTATTGAACGCAAAACATCTTGGCTAATATGCACTTCATCTAGCACAATATTTCCTTGCGCATCAAAGCGACCTCGCAAAGTGTCAGCGACAGCATGTGGATCCTCATGAATTTCCTTATCCATAAAGGAATCCCAACCGCCTTTTTCTACTGCAGAAGCATCCCAATCAACCGTAAAACAAGTAGGATTTTCAACAATATTATTGTCAAAATCAGTTAGAAGCAAAGATGCCTTGCCGCTGCCATCTACATCTCCAATGCACACAGCTTGATCTTGACCAACTTCCAAGACTCGATCCGTATAAGCAACAAAAGCTGCAACGTCAGAGCCAAGGAAATATTCACCGTCTCCAAGACCTACGACCAAAGGCGAATCATGACGAACAGCAGCCACAATACCAGGCTGACGAACGTCAACAGCAAGTAATGTGAAAGCTCCTTTTAACATTTTTGCAGTACGACGAAGAGCTGTAAATAAATCAGGCTTACCAGTTTCGTTTACAATATCATTCGCAATTTTGCCAAGTAATTTTGCAGCAACTTCAGTATCTGTTTGAGAAGAAAATTCGTATCCTTCTTCGTGAAGCTGCTCTTTTAATACAACAGCATTTTCAATAATGCCATTATGAATAAGCGCGATTTTGCCATCTGCACTAGTATGAGGATGCGCATTAATGTCACAAGGAGCACCATTAGTAGCCCAACGAGTATGACCAATAGCTGCACTCGCCTCAGGCATAGGGTTTGCATCAATATCATTGCGAAGAACAGATAAACGACCAGCTTTCTTTCTCACAGTCGCACATTTCATCCCAGGAGCAACTAAAGCTACGCCCGAAGAGTCATATCCGCGATATTCTAGACGCTCTAACCCACCTAAACAAACTTCTAAAGGTTTTGCACAAACTTTTCCAAAACCTGCGTATCCTACAATGCCACACATAATCTTCTATTGTACGTTATGCGAGCGAGTGCACGCCAGAGAAGCACACAAAAACTATGCAAAACTACATAAATAAGATACGTTTCTTACGTAAATTACAATACGTGATTTAGGAAATCTTTAAAACGATCAGTTTGCGGATTAGTAATAATATCTGCACTACCCTGCTCAACTATGACACCGCCATCCATAAACACAACCTGATCTGCAACCTCACGCGCAAAACCAATTTCGTGAGTTACTACAATCATAGTCATGCCATCTTTAGCAAGATTTCGCATAACGGTTAACACTTCACCTACAAGCTCTGGATCTAGCGCAGATGTTGGCTCGTCAAATAGCATAATTTCCGGTTTCATAGCAAGAGCGCGAGCAATTGCAACGCGCTGCTGCTGACCGCCTGAAAGTTCTGCAGGATAATGGTTCATACGCTCATCCATGCCAACTCGCTTTAGTTCTTCAATAGCTAAATCGCGCGCTTCTTGAGCTTTCATATGCATAACATGAACAGGAGCTTCCATAACGTTCTCTAAAGCCGTCATATGAGGGAATAAATTAAAACGCTGGAATACCATGCCAAGCTTCGCACGCTGTTGAGCAATTTCTTTGTCGTTAAGAGCCTGCAGACATTTCTCACCTTTATGCATTACTTGCTTTACACCGATGCGCTCGCCATAAATACTTATACTTCCTGCAGTCAAAGTTTCTAGTTGATTAATTAAACGCAATAACGTCGATTTTCCAGAACCGGACGGACCCAAAATAACTGTTACGCTACCTGGATTCACTGTCATATTAATACCGTTAAGTACATGCAATTGACCGAAAGATTTCTGCACGTCGTTAATAGCRACCGCAGGAAGATTAGATTTTGCTTCTACCATTTATTCACATCCAATTTGTTTGTTTCATGCAAAATTTAAAGTTTACAAAGAAAAATATTTAAAATTTAAGCTATTATGCGTTTATTTAGGCATTAAATCCGAGCATAGCAGCATCATTTCGTCCTTTAACATTTTTCCGTTTAGCATCTAATGATTGATCGCCGCGCTGATCAGAATCAGTATTAAGTTGAGCATGCTTTACAATATCTCTTGCTTCAAAACCTTTAGCAAAATGCTTCTCGAGCATGTATTGCAAAACCATCAAAATGGAAGTAATAATCAAATACCAAATACTCGCAACAAGAAGAAGCGGAATTGGTTTATAGATACGGTTAGCAATAGCATTTGTAGCAAATTGCAATTCAAGAGTAAACGGAACTGCAAGAACTAACGAAGTCGTTTTTAGCATACCGATTGTTTCGTTACCAAGCGGAGGAACAATAATACGCATTGCTTGAGGAAGAATTATACGCCTCATAGTTAAAGCTCTACCCATTCCAAGAGCCTTAGCAGCTTCAACTTGTCCACTATCGACAGCTTCCAATCCTGCGCGAACAATTTCCGACAAATAAGCCGATTCATTCAAAGACAAACCAACTACAGCAGCAGTAAGAGAAGTCATAATTACATTAGAATCAATAGACCAAAATTCTACAGAAGTAAAAGGAATACCAATACCAATTCTCGGCACAAGAACCGCAAACATGCCCCAAAATACAAGCTGCGTATAAACAGGAGTACCACGGAAAAACCAAATAAAGAACCAACTTACGCCACGAAGCACAGGATTAACTGACTTGCGCATCATCGCTAAGCCTACAGCAAACACGATTGAAATTACCATAGCAATTAGCGTAAGAAGTAACGTCCAGCCAATACCAGAAAGCACATTATCGCTTATTAGATATATTCCGACTACTTGCCATTCAAAACGAGGGTTAGTAATAATACTGTAAAGAAGCGAACATGCTATTACAGCTACAATGACTCCGGCAATAATAGGTCCTGGCTTTTTTACTGGCAAAATACGTTCAGAGTTAGCTACTCCGGACTTGCTCTTAGCAGAGTTACCAATTAAAGAATTCAAAATATGCTCCAATAAATACGTTTATACAAAAACAGCAAAGTAAAGAAACAATCTGAGCCGAGAATTAAATCACGACTCAGATTAACGATATCATTTTAGATAATTATTCAATTATTTGRTAGCTAAAGTTTGATAGCTAAAGTTTTATAGTTTTGGATTAACTACAGACTTTTCAATAGCAACATCTTCAACGCCCCACTTCTTCAAGATATCCTTGTAGATGCCGGACTTCATAAGCTTATCAATACCAGCTTTTACAGCCTTCAACATCGCTGCATCACCCTTTTTAACAGCCGCTCCCATTGGTTCAGAATCCTTGCTGTTTTCCAAAATTTCAAGCTTTCCAGGATTCTTAATTGAAGCGTAACCGGCAACAGGAGTATCTGCATACATAACATCAGCGCGACCGGAAAGAAGTGCGGTAGTTGCGTCAGTTTGCTCCTTGAAGCTCATGATTTCAAGAGGCTTATTCCCTTTAGCTGCGCACTGTTTCTTTGCTTCTTCCATAATAGGTTCGCCAACAGTTCCAGTTTCCAAAGTTACTTTCTTGCCACAAAGGTTCTTTGGATCTACTTTAGTAGGATTTCCCTTACGCACTTCAAAAGACAAGCCTGCGTTGGCATAAGTAATAAAGTCTACAGACTTCATACGTTCAGCATTTACTGTAAAACCAGAAATACCGACATTATATTTGCTTCCTATTGCTGGAATGATTGAGTCAAACTGAGCATGCATAATTTTTGCTTTTAAGCCCATGACCTTTGCAAGAGCCTTCGAAAAATCAATTTCGTAACCTACAGGAGTTTTACCGTCTGCAGCAAAGAATTCTGCAGGGGCATAACTTACGTTTACACCAACAGTTAACTCTCCTGTTTTTGCAACTTCTGCTGGTACCAATGCTGCAACAGCATCATCTTTTTGCACATGACTTATATCATAGCTACGAGCAATATCAGGGTCTGCTTCTTTAGAATCAGCAGGTCCACATGCAGCAATACTGCCAATCATTACTAAAGATGCAACAATAGCAACAGGCTTCATAGATTTAAACATAGTTCTTCTCCTCATGTATGTACTAAGAATCTATAATTTGCATTAATGTGTATAACTATACACGATAACCCTACAAATTCAACAGCCTTTTATACGATTATTGAATATACGAAGATACTCATGCAGTACATCTGCACAATAATTATGCTTTTCATAAACAAAAACTGCATATTATTCGCAATAATGTATAATATGTGCGTGTCGTATTGTCGCACTTTCTATCCCATGCGAAGCGCACATGTGTTTCAAAAACGTATAAAAAGAAACATCAACTCTTAATCAATACTACGAGAACGCAGATTACGGTAACGCATTTCACGCAAAGCCTCTCGCTTATCTTGCTCCTCACGCAAAGCCTGACGCTTATCAAATTCCTTTTTACCGCGCGCTAAAGCAATTTCTACTTTTACGTAGCTTCCCTTAAAATACAAACGCAAAGGCACAACAGTGTAGCCTTTCGCCTCAGTTTGCCTAGAAAGCTTAGCAATCTCAGCAGCATGAAGCAGAAGCTTACGCTTGCGCTTAGGAGCATGATTATTCCATGTGCCGTTTAAATATTCAGGAATATTTGCTCCTTCAAGCCACATTTCACCACGACGATCAATATTCACAAATGATTCAGCTAAAGAAGCACGCCCTTCGCGAAGTGACTTAACTTCAGTACCAGTAAGAGCAAGACCTGCTTCATAACAATCTTCAATTACATAATCATGATGCGCTTTACGGTTTTGTGCCACAGTAACAGTGCCATCTTGCGCAGGCTTATTTGCCATAATTCCCCTCCAGTACACATCACACACAAAAGAAACTTGCCATAAGATACTACTATCTTATGGCAAGAACAATAAGTCGTAAATCTTACAACGTTTTCAATTTCAATAAATTGAAAACTATGAAGTGCTTATATTTAATAATGAATGTACTCATAATCGCCTGGATTATAAATAGTTTCATAAGCAGGGAATGTTGCAAAACCAGTTCCACCTTCAGAAATAAGAACTGATCCATCAGCATTCACACGTTCCACAACCGCAACATGTCCATATTGCCAATCAGCATTCCAATTACCAACACGTTGGCCACGAGCAAACACCATAACAGCACCAACATGTGGAATTCTATTAACTAAATATCCAAGCCTACGAGCAGTATTCGCCCACTCAGCACCATTACCCATGTAGGAGCCAACAGGCAGACCAAGTTGCGAACGACGCAAATAAGCCCATAACGTGCATTGACGAGCAGGATAAGCAGAACCACCAACAGTGTTTCCAGTATTATGCCCGTAGCAGAACTTAGAACCTTCTGCGCAATTTCCAGGAACAGTATAATTCATACCATTAGCAGCGCCATTAGAAAGTTGCATCGGAGGAAGGTAAACATTCTTCCCAGAACTTCCATTCAATTGCTGACGATTACCAGCATTCGGATCGGCTTTAGCGAATGACTTATTAGCAAGAGCACGCGCTTGAGCATCGATGGCAGATTTCATTGCTATAATTTCTGCAGCCTCACGCGCAGACTGAGAAGTCAAACTACTCTTTTGACCTTCCAGCTGCTTACGAATCTCTTCACCATGATCTCGCAAACTTTGCAAGGACTTTTTGCGATCATTGGCAGCTTTCGCAGCGATTTGAGCACTTTGCGCTTGGGCATCCGCCTGCTGCTTTAACTTGGTTATTTCTGCTTCAATAGCAGCCAAACGCTGACGACGATTCATAGAAGTATTCAACTTGATAGCAGCATCATTAGCAGCGTTTGCTTCACTTCTAGCAACAGCAGCCTCGGATTGTAACTTTCCAACAAACTGTTCTGTGGTAGTTGATTTAGTCACAATATCCATAACATTAGATGCCTGAGAACCATGGAAACTCTTACGAGCAAGCTGTGCTACAGCAGCCTTAGCATCATCAAAATCTTCACCAGTTTTTTTAATTTTCTCTTCCAAATCACGCTTATCTTTTTGTGCAGACTCTAGACGCTGCTGCGTTGATTCTACAAGACTGCGCGCCTGAGAAGCTTGCTCTTCTGCTTGTTGAGCAGCTCGTATTTGATTTGGAATTTTATGCTCATTTAAATCATTCAATTCAATGATCTTATTTGCAAGTTGTTTACTTACGCCAGCAAGTTGGCGCTTCAAATTCTCGTTTCGTTGTATTTTGCGCCTATATTCCTTCATGTTGACAGCACTTGCTGTAGACGCATTAAATAATGCACCAGCAACACCAGCAAACATCATTGAAATAGCAACTATTAAACTCACTACAGTATGAGTGCGTCGAATTGCATACATGCTATGTCGATCTTCGCTCATATCACTTCCCTTTCAACATCACTATTGCGAATTATACCGTAATGCAAGGAATCACGCGAGTTTCTACTTCAAATCTTCTAAAATAGTACTTTTACAATACTCATACGAAAATAACGCAAATAATTACACACCTATTATTTTGCATTTTAAGCTTTTAAGTATCGTCTCAAAGCAATAGCAGAAGCAACTATAGATAACACCACTGCACCAGCTACAAGTATTGGAACGCATAGCCACACAGTTGTTTGAGTAACAAATGGCATCCAACGCACATTCTGCGCAAGCCAATCAGTTACAAAAATTTTAACTACTAAACTTAACGCAGCACCAGCAAGTAAAGAACCTACAAACGACGCGAACGCTCCTTCAAGAATAAACGGCATACGAATAGTCCAGTTAGAGGCACCAACTAAGCGCATAATTTCGGTTTCTTGACGACGGCTAGCAGCAGACATTCGAATCGTAGTGCCAGTAAGCATAATAGCTACAACAACCATAACCGCTGCAAGCACAATTGTCACAACAGTAGCGCGATTAAGTACACTGAAAACAGGATCAAAAATCTGACGCTGATCAACAACTTCTTCCACACCATCGCGTCCAGAAAGAACTTCTGAAACAACCTGATATTTCATAGGATTAGTAAGCTTCAAGCGCAACGAATCTTGCATGTCTGCCGCAGTTAAAGTACGTCCTTGATACATTCCGTTAGGATATTGCTTTAAGAATGTGTTTTTATAAAATTCGTTGCGGCTAGCATAAGTGATATTTGAAACATCATCGCCTAATTCTTGGTGAATAATATGCTCCAATTTTACAATTTCGGCACTAGTAGGCGCTTTTCCAGAAGCACAAGAAGGAGATTGGCTAGTTCCATCCGGGCACAGCCAGGCAACCACTTCTACTTTGTCATACCAGTCACCTTTTGCCTTGGTAATCTGCGCTTGCATAAGCACTGAAACACCAATAAAAAGGAAAGAAATGAACGTTACAAGCATAACCGAAAGAATCATCGAAACATTACGACGCAAACTAATGCAAGTTTCGGAAAAAATAAATCGTAAACGCATTACTCTGCTCCTTCAGTTTTATTAATGTCATTATTGCTATCGTCAACACTAATGTTCTCATTATTAGTATTTTCAGCTGCAACAGGTGGCTTAGGCGGAGCTGGAGGCATAGGAGGAAGCTGAGATTTACGCTCAGATTCAGCATCGGATTGCAACTTACTTTCTGCTTCTGATTGCAACTCATCGCTGGTTTCGGATTGTGATTCTCCGCTCACTTCAGAGTTTTCAGTAGATTCAGTAGATTCAGTAGATTCATTAGTTTCAGCAGTTTCGTGAGATTCGGCAGTTTCATAGGATTCTTTATTATCTTCCGAAATCTCAACTTCTGAATCATTCTCTTCAACATCTTCATTATCGTTTGCAGAAATCAATCCGCGTCCCCAAGTCATCGTTGTTTCCAAAGACTGGAACACTTCGCCGTAACGACCAGTTCTGCCAGAATGAACAGACTGAGCCAAACGTGCAATTCCTTCATTTTCTGAAGTGTCACTCTTCAACGATTGCGTTACCATGTCAACAACTTCACGCGCCTGAGCAGCACGTTGAGCTTTTTTAGAAAGCCTCTTATGACGTTCAGTATGCTCAGATTGAGCAATTGATTTTTGAGCATCACTATCTGATTGATCTTGAGAATTTTCAACAGTTTGTTGTGCTTTAGAATTATGCTCAACTTCACTATCCGGGAAATACAATGCAGAATCATATGATCCTTCACGCTCATCACGCACAATTTTGCCGGCATGAAGCTCCACAACGCGCTTACGCATTGAGTTCACAATTTCCTCATTATGCGTAGCCATAACAATCGTTGTGCCAGTTCGGTTAATAGCATCCAAAACTTCCATAATTCCAAGAGAAGTAGTTGGATCCAAATTACCAGTAGGCTCATCTGCAAGAATAATTTGAGGGTGATTGACATATGCGCGAGCAATTGCAACTCGCTGCGCCTCACCACCAGAAAGCTCATGTGGGTAATTATTTTCTTTACCAGTCAAACCAACCGTTTCAAGAACACGAGGAACAAGTGAACGAATCGTAGACCGACTCGTGCCAATCACTTCCAAAGCAAAAGCAACATTTTGGTAAACTGTTTTATTATTAAGCAGCTTATAATCCTGAAAAATAAAGCCAAGAGATCTACGATACTGCGGCACCTGTCGGTTAGAAAGTCTGCGCAAATCGTTACCGGCTACGTGAATTTCCCCACCATTTGCTTCTTCTTCGCGAAGCAGCAAACTAAGCAATGTAGTTTTACCAGAACCGGAAGCGCCAACAAGAAACACAAAATCTCCACGATCTACATGCAAAGACACATCGTCTAATGCAGGACGTGTACCTCGAGGATATATTTTTGACACATGATCTAATGAAATCAGCGACATTGTTTCAATTCCTTCCGAAGATTATGTGTAATTGTTGGTTTTTAGTTCTAGCTTTAGTTTTTTAAGATTCTGCTTCAGCTTCTTTTTGAGCTGCGACTCGCTGCTCGTGACGCCAACGAATGCCAGCTTCAATAAAACCGTCAATATCGCCGTCAAAAACAGCCTGAGTTTGCGAAGTTTCGTAGCCAGTGCGCAAATCCTTCACCATCTGATAAGGGTGAAGCACGTAAGAGCGCATTTGATCTCCCCAACTTGCCTTAATATCTCCAGCAAGTTCCTTCTTTTTTGCAGCTTCCTCAGCATGCTTAAGCACAAGCAAACGCGATTGCAAAACTGCCATTGCAGCGGCGCGGTTCTGAATCTGACTTCGCTCATCTTGCATAGAAACAACCAAGCCGGTTGGCAAATGCGTAATACGAACAGCAGAATACGTAGTGTTCACGCCCTGACCTCCTGGCCCTGAAGCCTGGAAAGTATCCACGCGAATATCCGAATCCGGAATATCAATATGATCCGTAGCTTCAACAAGAGGAATTACTTCAACAGCAGAAAAACCAGTTTGGCGACGTCCTTGATTGTCGAATGGCGAAATACGAACCATTCTGTGAGTGCCACCTTCTACAGAAAGACGACCATACGCGTACGGGGCATCCACTTGGAAAGTGGCTGATTTAATACCAGCCTCTTCTGCATAAGACGTGTCCATCATCTTAGTTTTATAGCCGTTTCGCTCAGCCCAGCGCAAGTACATACGAAGAAGCATTTGAGCAAAATCGGCAGCATCCACACCGCCCGCACCAGAACGGATCGTAACAACCGCAGAACGAGCGTCATACTCGCCGTCAAGAAGAGTCTGAACTTCCATATCGTCCAACTCGTGAGCAATATTTCCAAGCTCTTCTTGAGCCTCATTCATTGAATCAGCATCGCCTTCTTCTTCACCAAGCTCAATTAAAGTCTTAGTATCTTCAATACGCTGTTCAACAGCTTGCAAACGCTTCAATTGAGACTGAGCTGCAGAAAGCTTACTCGTGACTTGCTGAGCATGCTCAGAATCGTCCCAAAGTCCAGGCTCTGCAGCCTGCTTTTCTAAATCAGCAATCGTAGCCTTCAACGAATCGACATCTAGTGCTTTAGAAATCAAAGAATACTTTGCTTCAACATCATTTAACGCTTGGGAAAAATCAAATTCCGCCATTTACTTAAAGTACCTCTTTACATACCTGTTTTACGCAATTACTACTCGCAAAATACTTACAAAATCAACTATTGATAAGTTTAGCGCACGGTCAAAATCTCAGGACCGTTTTCCGTAATTGCAATCGTATGCTCAGTGTGTGCACCGCGAGAACCATCAGCAGAGCGAAGAGTCCAACCATCCTTAGGATCCTGGTAAATTTCGTCAGTAGTCTTTAAGAACCATGGCTCAATTGCAATCACAAGACCTGGGCGAAGCTTGTAGCCATGGTGAGCAGTTCCATCGTTAGGAACATGCGGATCGCCGTGCATAATATGACCGACTCCGTGACCGCCAAACTCAAGATTTACGCTATAACCATACTCGTGAGCAACGCAACCAACAGCTGCAGAAATATCGCCAAGACGGTTGCCAGGCTGAGCCATATTAATACCAGCCTCAAGAGCTTCCTCAGTGCACTTAATTAAGCGTAAATCCTCAGGATCAGCATGCTTTCCAACCACAAAACTAATAGCGGAATCACCAACCCATCCATCGACGTTAATTGCCAAATCAAGGGTCAACAAATCTCCGTCTTTAAGGTTATAATCAAAAGGAACTCCGTGAAGGACAGCATCGTTTACAGAAGTGCAAATATAGTGTGCAAAAGGACCTGTACCAAAATCAGGAGCGTAATCAACATAGCAAGAAGACGCACCTTTGCGGCTCATAATTCGCTGACGAACGAAGTCATCAATCTCAAGAAGATTCGTGCCAACTTTGGTCATTGCTTTCAAGTCTTTAAGAATACTACCGACGAAGCGACCTGCAGGCTTCATCGCTTCAATTTCAGATGGAGTTTTAAGTTCAATCATGCTTCAAGACTAACGCGCAGGCACGAAAATAAAGCAAAATATAGCGAAAATACTAACAATAGTGTCGCTTAATACTTGTAAGCTAATCACATGTCTAACAACAATGAAAACAATAGTAATAATAGTAATAATAAGGAATCGCAGAAGGAAATTTCTGCTGTAGATTTCGACCCTGCCTCCTTCTCGTCGGCTACTCGTCCACAAGACGATTTATTCCGTTACGTAAATGGTCCTTGGATTGACACTTACACTCTCCCAGAAGACAAACCAATGTATGGTGCTTTCCACAAGCTTGCAGAAGATGCAGAAAAGCAAATTCGAGATATTTTAGAAAACGAAAATTGCCCAGCCAAAAAGTCGCAAACCTTATACCGTAACTATTTGGATACCACATCTATTGAAAAAGCTGGAATTACGCCAATTAAGGGCGATCTAGACGCTGTGGATTCAGCAGAAACTAAGGAAGATTTGGTTCGCACTATTGGCACGCTTAATCCGTACGGCGGTCCAGATGCAATGTTTTATTTTGGAGTTTACGGAGATCCTAAAGATCCTAAGACGAATATTATGCATATTGAGCAATCGGGATTGGGCTTGCCAGACGAAGCATACTATCGCGAAGATAACTACGCTCCAATTCGCACTGAATATGTAAAAATGGTAGCTTCGTTGTTGAGATTGGCTGGTTACGGAGATACCGCCACTACCCAAGCTCAAGCCGAGCGTTTTTTGAATGTTGAAACTAAAATCGCGAAGCATCATTGGGATAACGTGGCAACTCGCGATTCTCAAAAAACTTATAATCCTTGCAATTATGCTGATTTGGCAAAAAATCTTGAAGCGCTGAATCTCGACGCTTTCTTAGATGCTGCACAAAAAGCGTACGAAACTTGCGAAGAAGCAGAACATCAACCAATCAATCTTCGTGAAGCTTTTAGCAAAGTAGTAGTTCACGAGCCAAGCTTTATAGAAGGATTGAATAAGATTTGGCAGGAAACTAACTTAGAAGATTTAAAGCTTTGGGCACGCGTGCACGTGATTTTGTGCTGGGCAATCTTACTGAGTGAAGACTTTGCCGAAGCTAGATTCGACTTCTACGGCAAGGTGCTTTCTGGAGCCACAAAGCAACGCGACCGCTGGAAGCGAGCAGTCGGAGTTGTTGACGATGCTTGTGGCGAGGAAGTTGGACGCGAATACGTGCGATTGCATTTCCCTGAGTCTTCTAAGGAATATATGCAAGGCTTAGTTGACAATCTTATTAACGCTTACCGCGAGTCGATTTCTCACAGCAGCTGGCTTGGCGAGGAAACTAAAGCGAAGGCTTTGGAAAAGATTAGTAAATTTGAGCCAAATATTGGTTACACAAACCATTGGGTTGACTACTCTGCGCTAAATATTAAGGAAGACGCTGATTTAGTTGAGAATATGCGCGAAGTTTATCGATTTGGCTTTGGTAAAAATACTGCAAAAGCCGGAAATCCTGTGGATCGCGAAGAGTGGCAGATGACTCCGCAAACTGTGAACGCTTACTACGATCCTCTGCTGAACGTAATCGTGTTCCCAGCTGCTATTTTGCAACCACCATTCTTTAACCCAAGCGCTCCAGACGCAGCAAATTATGGTGCTATTGGTGCCGTGATTGGTCATGAAATCGGTCACGGTTTTGACGATCAAGGTTGCGAATACGACGGCGACGGCGTACTTAACAATTGGTGGACTGAAGAAGACAAAACCAACTTCACTGAGCGCACTAAGAAGCTTATTGAGCAATACAATGCTTTCACACCAACGCAGCTTATTGTTAAGTACTCTCACTTGAAGAGCAAAGAAGAGCGCAATGCGATGCCTCACGTAAACGGTGCTTTAACAATCGGCGAAAATATTGGCGATTTAAGCGGCGTGACTATTGCGCTTAAAGCATACGCTTTCGCCTTGCAAAAGAGCAAGGGACAAGAAATCAACGGAAGTGATGATGCTATTCGCGAAACCTTGCTTAACGCTCCTGAAGTAGATGGTTTCACTGCTTTGCAGCGATTCTTCTTAAGCTACGCGTTAGTATGGCGTTCCAAGGCTCGTAATGAAATTGCGGAACAGCTGCTTCAAATCGACCCGCACTCCCCAGCCGAATGCCGCACTAACGGCATTGCTCGCAACGTTGACTTGTTCTACGATGCGTTCGATGTTCAAGAAGGCGACGAGATGTGGCTCGACCCAAGCGAGCGCGTGCACATTTGGTAAAGCATCTCAAATTGAGCACAGAAAATAGAAAATAAGAAATAGAAAAGCCTGCAAGCGTTCTTTACTAATCGTTTGCAGGCTTAATTTATATAACCTTATAAGTTTTTATTCTTCCGCAGAGGCAGAACCTGCAGAAACAGCTTCTTCTGCAGCAAAATCTTGCGAAATAGTCTCATTTGAAACAGCTTCTTCTGCTACAACAGCAGTATTATCAGCAGCTTCTTTTACAGCAGTATCAGTATTAGCAACAGCAGTATTAGCAACAGCAGTGTCTACAGAAGCAGCTTTTGTACGCGCATTTTTGCGTGACTTATAAAGTAAAATAGAAAATACAACTACAGCACAAAGAATAATTACCATTGCAATTACAGCAACCACCATTCCAGAAATACCAGTTTTTTCAGTATTTTTAGCGGAATCTTTACTATTTGCAATTTGAGAATTAACCTTATTGGCTAAATGCTTATTTTTCCCAAATGCTTTCTTTTTGCTAGATCTATCACCCTTATGTTTTTTCTTATTTTTATCGTCCTTCTTATCTTTCTTATCTTTTTTATCCTTGTCGTCCTTTTTATCCTTATCGGATTTAGCTGCCTTAGTATTATTCGCTACTGCAGCAGGACGCTGATAAACTTGAGGGCTTCCATAACCAATTTTGCCATCAGGATAGTCAATATCACCGTTATATTCCGACAAAGTTAAATCACCAACAATGCCGTACGGACCGCCTTGAGCTTCACCATAACCAAAGGAGATATTTCGTGGATTCAAAATTTGATACAAATGACCATTCTCGTCAGTAAAGGCACCACGAGTAGCGCGCAATGGTCCCTCTTCATTTTGAATCCATAAACGCATAGAACCAGCAAGATCTGTACCCCAGCTTAAGTTTTCACCCCAAGCTTTTCTACCATTAAAATCAGGTGCGCTTTTACCATCTGGAGCAAAATGACCAAATTTACCATGTTGAGCAGTCTCTTGTGCGCGACGATACGCATCCTCTTCATTTGCGGAATCGTATTGAATATTATTCACATAAGCTTGTTTAGTTAAACCGCAACGACTCACATAATCTTGCAAAGGAATTCCTTCAAAGTAAATACTACGATCGTCGTATAAACGCGAACGTGCATTACGAATTGAAGCCAGCACATAGCGCACTACATCAACAGATCGAACCCAGCCAACACTACGTGCAACGTTTTTTTGTTTAATAATCGGGTTTTTAATAGACAGGTTTGACGTAGACGAATTAGATGCTTCTTTGCTTAATTCTAACGAATTTATGCCCATCAAATTCATATTCATGGAGCTTTGTGCAGACAAGCACACAAAGGATACTACAGCAAGCAGGCTTATCAGCGAACATACAATATGCTTCACTACAGCACTTTTAACTATCGTATTCTTCGAATTCATTGAACTATTCGATTTAAAACCAAATGATTTAAATAAATTAGATGAGCATGAATTTACATGCATAGCTAAATTGCGCACCAATCCCTGCTTATTATTTTTCATAGTAAAAAACTCTTCTTCTGTTCATTCAATGCAACAAATATAGGTTAATAGTATCTCTTAATAAGGAATTATTGCGAAAATGCTTGCAATCTTGCTGTTTTACAAGTGATTTTATTGTCAATATTTTTAATAAATTGTGGTTAAAACATAGCTTTTAACCACAATAAAAGAATTTTCTAGAACAATTCTCGCAAAACATTCATAGTTGTTATTACTGCGGCATTTCCTTGTGGCTGCGAAGCTCAGGGGCAATGATGGCTCTGATTTCGGGGCTGAAATGGCTGCAGTCCAAATCGTGAAAGGATGATGAATATGGTACAACAACAGTCAACTGTGACTATTAGCGGATTTGTAGGCGCAGAACCAATAAGTTTTGGACGCAACGAAAATTCTCCTGCTTGTTCTCTACGAATTGCAAGCACACAATCTTATTATCGAAATGATGAGCAGCAATGGCATGAGCGTCCAACCACATGGATGACTGTGAAGGCGTATCGAACTTTGGCTTCAAACGTTCTTAAAAGCGTGCATAAAGGTGATGCAATTGTTGTTTCTGGAAATTTGAGTACTGAAAGTTGGACAAAAGACGGCAATGATTATAATCGCATAATTTTAGAAGCGGCTACTATTGGTCACGATTTAAATCGTGGAACTACTCAATTTACAAAGCGAAACGCTGATTCCGCTAAAAATGATCATACGAAAGAAAGTAATCAAGCACAGCAGAACAATAGGGCACAACAAAATAACTCTAACGCAAACATTTTGAATGATGAATTTGGGGGCGAAACTGATATTTAAGAAAAATAAAATCGCAACTCAAGAAATCCCTCAAACTCGCGCAACGGTAAGCAAATTAATATGAATAAAATAAAATAGCCGCCAAGAATCAACATTCCTGGCGGCAAATCTATTTATTCTCTATTTCGCAAATTAAGTATTTCCTAATTTACTGAAACTGAGATATCTACTACTTAATCACATGTATGTCATCAGAAGAAACCGATGGCTGACCATAAGGCAAATCACCACCATGATACATAATGCCATTAGGTTTCGTTGCAATAGTAATTCTCTTACCTTCGTATTGTTTGAAATTATTACTAGTTCCATCATTAGAGTCACTGATAAGCACAGCTACTTTATTAGCGAAAGTAATAGTTGGTCTTAAAGCACAATCCATAAAACCATTAGCCACTGTAACTGAAGATGGATTATCTAGCAAAAGAACAGTAAAGCGTGCATTATCATCATAAGTGTCTGGGAAGCCAGTAGTATCATCCTTATCAGCGCCAGGTAAGTTCTTAGCTTCTTCCTTACTTAAGGTCTTTATTGTTCCAGTGTAGACTTGGTAACCCTTTTCAATCCAATTCTGAACATTCTTATTATGCTCACGCACTTTTTGTGAATTCTCTTCATTATTCACTAATGCGTCAACGCCTCTCATGTCTGAAATTGAAATAAACGACGGCATTACTACTCTTGATAATTCATCAGTTCCTTGAACAACACCATCGCTTCCTAACGGATGCTCAACAGTTTCAGAACTAGTTGTGAATTTATGATGTTTATTTAGGCGATATATTGTTTTTGTCCAAGGCATATCTCCATCACTTGTAGCATCGGAACCAAATGGAGCAAGTGTAACTATTCCATCATGATTCTTGTTAAAATACAAAGTTGCATATGAATCGCTACTAGTGGTCAAATCTTCAGATTTTATAAGCTTTTTACCATCGTAAGAAGCAACACGAACGCCATATGTAGCGTCTATCATTCTAGTAGTATCAGCGCTGCGCGAAGACGCAATCACTAAATCTGGGATAGAGTCTTTGTTTATATCCCATAGCGTGTAGTAATACTTCATGTCACTACTGTCGGAAGATTTGGTTTCGCTAAAATCTTTTAGAACTTTTTTATATTGTTTTCCAGCCTCACTAATTACGTTATTATGAGACCCATCAGCACTATTTACTCTTTTATTTAGATTCAAAAAACAAACTATTCCAGCAATTACCACAACTAATGCAACTACTGCCGAAATAATAATTGTTAATTTTGAATACTTACTTTTCTTATTCTTAAGCGCGTCTACAGGCTGCTCATAAACCTGAGTATACAGTTGCTGTTCTGATTGGTTATAAACTGCTTGCTGCGGATTATTTATTTGTTCTGCAGAAGTTTGCGAACCAATAGAAGAATCAATCCTCGCTCCACACTCATTACAAAATTGCTGATCATCACTAATTTGTGATCCACATTTTTCACAAAACATATGTGTAACTTCTTCCTATTACGTATATATAAAACAAGTGGGATGCAAACGCAGAGCCCACAAGTTATTAATATTTCTCACGATTCAAAATTACGCACCAAATTTTACTTATTCAAAAGTATTTTGACACGCTCTACAATGCGGCTTGCAGCTTCGTCAACTGGAACTGCTTCAACGTTTGAGCCGTTGCGATCGCGGATTTCAATCGTACCGTTGTTCACGGTATCGCGACCTGCTACAGCAATCAGCGGCACGCCAACAAGCTCAGCATCCTTAAACTTCACGCCTGGAGAAACCTTTGGACGATCGTCGAAGATTACTTCGATTCCCTGCTTACTAAGCTCCTCAACAACCTTTTCAGCAGCATCGAAAGCAACTTGATCTTTGCCTGTTGCAACCACGTGAACTTGAGCTGGAGCAATCGCCATAGGCCATGCGAGACCAGCGTCGTCGTGATGCGTTTCTGCCAAGCATGCGATCACGCGGCTAACGCCAATACCGTAGCAGCCCATCCAAACTGGCACAGCTTTACCGTTTTCGTTAAGAACGCTTAAGCCCAAAGCCTTAGAATACTTTAAGCCAAGCTGGAACACCTGACCGATTTCCACACCGCGTTCGAAGCTAAGCGGACCAGAACCATCTGGGCTCATATCGCCGTCACGAACCTGGGCTGCTTCAACAACGCCGTCAGCCTCAAAATCGCGACCGTAAACAGCGTTGTAAACGTGCTTTCCGTCTTCGTCAGCTCCTGAAATCCAGGCGCTTCCCTTTGCAACGTGAGCATCCATCAAGTAGCGAACAGGATTTTCAATACCACTACCCTCTTTGCGAGCTTGAGGACCTAATACGCTAAAACCAATGTAGCCCTTAACAAACTCAGGATGAGACTTCAAATCATCCTCAGTTGCTTCTTCGATTTCTGCAGGAGCAAACTGAGCTTCAAGACGCTTCATATCTACCTGGCGGTCACCTGGAATACCAATAGCAACGATTTCGCGCCATGGCTCCTCATGCTCGCCACCCTCAGCATCAGCCGGGTGCTTAACAGCAATAATCAGATTCTTCAAAGTGTCGTCTGCTTGCCATTCGCGGCCATCTTTACGCGGATGCAAATCGTTAGAAACCTTAACCAAAGCTTCAATCGTCTTAGCGTCTGGAGTTTCGAGCGCTTCTGCTGCAGGAGTTGCCGAGTAATCAACATCAGACATTTCTGGAGTGGTAAGAGCCTCAACATTCCAAGCTTTTCCGGAAGGAGCAAGAGCAAAAGTATCTTCACCAATTGGCATTGGAGCCAAGAATTCCTCAGAATCAGAACCGCCCATTGGACCGGAAACAGCGTGAACAATCACGTATTTAATGCCCAAACTGTTGAAAATTCGAGCGTAAGCAGCGCGCTCTTCAACATAAGCAGACTTCAAACCATCTTCGTCAATTGAGAACGAGTAACCATCTTGCATAATAAACTCGCGGCCGCGGATAAGACCTGCGCGAGGACGGAATTCGTCGCGATACTTCGTTTGAATCTGATACAAAGTAACAGGCAAATCCTTGTACGAAGAATACATATCCTTAACAAGGAGCGTGAAAACTTCTTCGTGCGTTGGAGCAAGAAGATAGTCAGCTTCATGACGATCCTTAAGGCGGAAAATGTTGTCGCCGTATTCTTCCCAACGGTTTGTAGCCTCATAAGGCTCACGTGGAAGAAGCGCTGGGAAGTGGACTTCCTGCGCACCGATACCGTTGATTTCTTCGCGAATAATCGCTTGAACCTTGTTTAAAACCTTGAGTCCGAGCGGCAACCAAGTCCACACACCTGGGGCAGATTTGCGAATATAGCCTGCGCGCTGCATAAGTTTTGCGGAAGTCACGTCCGCGTCTGCAGGATCCTCGCGCAGCGTACGAAGGAACAGCTGAGACATACGAAGTACATTGGAATTCATGCGTTCCAATCTATTTGCGCATGAGGACATAAACACTTGTTTACACAGCTAAACAAACAAGCCAAAGCAGCGACAAAAACCCAGTTAAAACTCCGGCAAATGTTTCCCAAATACGCAAAAACGACAACAAACGCCAGAGAAAATACACGGCAAATGTTTCAAAAAAGCACCAAAACGCTCGCGCGGGTAACGCGCTCGCTACGAAACTCGCGTTGGAAGTCCCCTGGACTTCCAACTTAAGCGAGTTTCCGCTCCGAGTTGCCTTCGCGCGCTAAATCGCAGCGCTCAGGCAGGTCGTCGCGCAAATGTTCCACAAAAAATCGCACTAAAACTCGTCATCGAAGGAAAACTCTTCATTATCTGCGTAATTGACAGCGCCAAAAATGTCAAACTCTTGCTGATTTGCAGAATCGCCTTCAAACTTATCTGTCAAAAATACAGAAGCACCATCGCTAGCAAGCATCTCACTCGCACGTTTGGAAGCATTGCGCAAAGATCCATCTAGTAGAACGGCATCAACTGAAACGCTAAACGCGCGATCGTTAATACCTTCCAAATAAAGACCGCCCAGATTTTCCACACGAGAAAGCGCAACATATCCCATTCCAGGAGCGAAAGTTCTACGCAAATCCATTACCGCACTATCGAGCGTCATACCTTGCGACTTATGAATCGTAATTCCCCACGCGCAACGAAGAGGCACTTGATTTACGCTAGCAAGTACAGTCTCACCGTCCGTCATTTCCCACGCAGCTGGCTTAAGAGTGACAATATTTCCGTTTTCAAACTCAACAATCGGCCAGCCACCTTTAGATTCAGGCACAAAACGCAACACACGTCCAACAGAGCCGTTTACATACTGCTTTTCTTGGTCATTACGCAATGCCATCACAGCAGCTCCGACCTTCAAAACTAAACGCTCCGGAGCAAGCATATTCTTCTTTAAGCGTTCAACAAGATTTTTAGGTCCTGCTTCCGTTGCAACGAATTCGTGAGGCTCAGCATTAATTTCCGCAAGCTGCATATTATTTAAGCCATCTGCTTGCGCGTTCGTTGGGAAAAGATGTACTGCAACTTCGTCATCTTGCGGATACTCACCAAGACGGCTGGCCAACACTTGCTTATCGTCGTCACTTACTAGACCGCTACGAATATCTGTTAAAACATCAAGTAACTTACCGTCGTCTTGACGATGTTGCTCAGTTAAATAGCACACAACAGGTTTCAAAGCATCCCAGGCGAAAGATTCCGTAATATAGCCTTCCGGATTTTTTCCAGCTGCAGCATACTTTTCGCGCGACGAAATAAACTCCGGGCTCGGCTCGAACACGTCACGATTTCGCATAGAAATGCTAACAGGAGGCAGCTGGAAGAAGTCGCCCGAAATAACTACTTGAAGCCCGCCGAAAGGAGCGGGATTTTTGCGCACTTTTCGGCATACTTCGTCAACCATGTCGAAAAGCCACGCGTGTATCATTGAAACTTCGTCCAGCACGAGCACGTCCGTGGCTTTTATGCGCTTTCCTCGCCTAGCTCTAATGGTTTTAAGAAGCGTATCCGTAAGTGCGTTTGCAACTCCAACTCCACTCCAAGAGTGAATGGTTTGACCGTTTAAATGAGTTGCTGCGATTCCGGTAGAAGCCGTTACAGCCACGCTTAAACCGTTCTTTCGCATTTCGCGAATAGCTTCGTTTAATACGTAGGTTTTACCTGCACCCGGAGCGCCGGTAATGAACGCGCTTGCACCAGCGTTGATTATGGTTAGAGCTTCGGATTGCTTCATTGGCAGTACCTTTTATTGCGTTTAGTAGTCACGCTTTATTTAATAGTAGCGTTGTGTTTAGTAGTCGCGCTTTTCTGCGGAATTTACGTCTTCTAGCGCCTCTCCGCGGCGTTCGTAGTCACGAAGCAAGCTCGTGCTTTCAATGTGCTGTGCGCCAGCTTTTGCTTGAGACTCACTTGGGCCTGGAGCTGGAACGAACATCATATCGCGGTAGTAACGAAGCTCGTCAATCGACTCAATAATATCCGCGAGCGCACGGTGACCGCCATGTTTTGCCGGCTTATTGCGGTAAACGTCCGGGTAAAGCCTGCGCGAAATTTCCTTCAACGTGCTTACGTCTATTACACGATAGTGCAGATTTGCCATTAAATCTGGCATATAGCGGTCGAGGAACTTTTTGTCGGAACCGACGGAGTTTCCAGCAAGATGAGCTTTTCCGCGAGCCGGCAGGAAGCGCTTTACGTATTCAACTACCTGCTTTTGCGCTTCTTCTAACGGCAAACCGTTCTTATTCCACTCGTCAACGAGTCCGGAAGAAGTGTGCATATTGCGCACAAAATCGTTCATATGAGCCACAGCAGCATCGCTCGGCTTAATCACTAAATCAATGCCGTCGTCCAAAACTTTCAGATTAAAGTCGGTTGGAACTACAGATACTTCACATAATTCGTCGTGGAAAATATCGAGTCCCGTCATCTCGCAATCAATCCAAATTAAGCGCGACTCTTCCGGCGTAAACGTAAGATCTTCCTTAGCTTCAGCCATTTTCGTTCCTTTCCTAATATTTTTTCGAACCCATCAGCCTACATCTTCCCACCGACTACTTTGAATTGAGTTGTACGAAATACTGATTTAAGCATCTAATAAATCCTGCATAAGTTCATCTGTGTTATTAAATGATTTTCCCTCATGGGCTTCAGCTTGACGACGAGCTTCGTCAGAAAGATCAACTGGTTCAGAGACTTTGTCAATATTAAAATTGCGAATTGCTTCATCCATACTTTTAAGAGTTCTAGAAGATATACTCTTTGGAATAGTAAGCTCACGAGGCTCTAATAAAATACAACCATTATCGCATTCTTTAACATTGTAATAAGGATATTTAGCCCCACGCAGAGTTACACGCTTTTTACTATCAAGACGAACATCATAATCTTTCACTACTTCCACAAAATCACCTCATTTTTAGTGGGATATCCCACTAACTATATAATAATTTTATCCGTCTTGTCAAAACAAAAAACGACGAAAAGCAGGCAAGTTTTGAGTAACTTGCGTAACTTTTCGCCGTTTAAAATAGTTGCGATTTATACGCGATTTAATCGCGCAACTTACGCACCACGCGATTTAGTTGTGGAAACCGCTGTAGTTTGGTGCTTCTGCAGTCATCACAATATCGTGAGGATGCGATTCACGAAGACCTGCATCAGTAATACGAATAAAGCGTCCGCGCTCTTGCATTTCCTTAATATTGTGAGCACCAACGTAGAACATGGACTGATGCAAGCCGCCAAGCAATTGGTAAAGCACAGCGTTAAGTGGACCGCGATATGGAACTTCGCCCTCAACGCCTTCTGGAACCACCTTATCGGAGCTGGTAACGTCTGCCTGGAAGTAACGATCCTTCGAATAAGACTTCTTACCGCGAGGAGCCATTGCGCCAAGCGAGCCCATGCCGCGGTAAAGCTTGTACTGCTTGCCGTGAAGAAGAACCTTCTCACCAGGAGCTTCCTCGCAGCCAGCCAAAGTACCGCCGAGCATAACGGTGTCAGCACCTGCAACCAAAGCCTTAGCAATATCGCCGGAATAGTGAATGCCGCCGTCTGCAATGCATGGAATACCAGCAGCCTTGCAAGCCTGAGCAGCGTCGTAAACTGCAGTAAGCTGAGGTACACCAACGCCTGCAACAACACGCGTAGTGCAAATAGAGCCTGGACCAACGCCAACCTTTACAGCATCAACGCCAGCATCAATCATAGCCTGTGCGCCTTGGCGAGTTGCAATATTTCCGCCAATAATTTGCACGCCGTCGAAAGCCTTATCTGCCTTAATGCGACGAATCATGTCGAGAGCCAAGCGAGCCTCGCCGTTTGCGGTATCGACCACAAGCACGTCAACTCCAGCTTCCATAAGAGCGCACGCACGCTGCCAAGCATCACCAAGGAAGCCAATGCCAGCAGCAACGCGCAAGCGGCCCTGATCATCCTTAGTAGCATCCGGATACTGTTCAGTCTTCACAAAGTCCTTAACAGTAATCAAGCCTGTAAGCTTACCTTCGGCATCAACCAAAGGCAACTTTTCAATCTTGTTATCCGCAAGCAAGCGGTGAGCATCTTCCTTAGAAATATCGGAAGGACCAGTGACGAGATTTTCGCGCGTCATCACGTCCTTAACTTTCAAGCGATCGTAATCTTCGGAAGCAATAAAACGCATATCGCGGTTGGTAATAATACCAACTAAACGATTTTCGCTATCCACTACCGGAAGACCAGAAATATGGAAACGCCCGCACAATTTATCTAAATCGGCGAGCGTAGCATCTGGGTGAACAGTAAGCGGGTCGGTAATCATACCGGATTCACTGCGCTTAACAATATCAACCTGCGCAGCTTGATCATCAATAGAAAGATTGCGGTGAAGTACTCCAATACCACCGTTACGCGCCATGGCAATAGCCATATCGGACTCGGTAACAGTATCCATAGCTGCCGAAATAGTCGGCACTTTCATGGTAATTTCGCGAGTCAGACGAGTGGAAGTATCCACTTCGGACGGAATAACATCAGTTTCGTTTGGAAGCAAAAGGACATCGTCATAAGCGAGACCGAGCTTCTCGAAAATTGGTGGAACAGGAGCATACACGGATTTCGTGTTAATATCAGTTGTAGCCATAGGGTTACTATACGTTTTTGCTATGACGTTTGCCGAAACTCCGAACGAAACGCTACGAATTGCGAAGTTCAGGCAGGCGGCGACGCAAGTACGGCATCATTGTGAGCACAGTAAGCAACGCAGCAGCAAGAATCATTCCAACAAGCACATACACAGCTTTAAAGAACAGAATCATAATAGAGCCAAACGCAATCAGCGCCGCCCATCCCCACAAAATCAGCACAGCACCCTGCACAGAATGTCCGATTCTAAGCATGCGGTGATGCAAGTGCATGCGATCCGGATGCATTGGCGACTGCCCTTTAGCAACACGCCTAAAAATAGCCAAGCACATGTCAAGAACTGGCAAAAACAGTACAAGAATCGGCAACAAAATCGGCATAAATACAGGCAAATAAATACTCGTATGCACAGCCGACGGATCCAAATGACCGGTCATAATAATTGACGCGCAAGTAATTAAGTAGCCGATTAGCATGGAGCCGGAATCGCCCATAAAAAGTTTCGCAGGATGCCAATTGTGCATAATAAATCCAACGCACATACCTACCATTGCAACGTCAATAAGAGTTGCCATTGATGCGTAGGATGGCGACGTGCGTGCGAGCATGTAGGAGTAGGTTGCGAAGGCGATTCCGCCAATTGCAACAATTCCGGAAGCCAAGCCGTCTAATCCGTCTACAAAATTTACTGCATTAATTGAAGCAACGATTAGTATTGCAGTTATTGCGATTGACACGCTTGGAGATGCCGTCACGAGCGAACCGAGCGGCAAAGTTACGATTTGCAACCCTCCCCACGCTACAAAAACAGCTATAAGCAGCTGACCGGCAAGCTTTAGCATCCAATCTAAATCCCAAATGTCGTCGCATACCCCAAGCAGGCATATCATAACGGCTCCTGCTAGTACAACCCACGGCTGGTGCGTTCCTGCAAAAAGCCCAGAAATAAATGGCATAGAACTAGCGAATGCCATCGCAACTGCAAAACCAAAAAGCATACCTACACCACCCATACGTGGCGTTGGAATAGTATGCACGTCGCGAGCGCGAACTTTGCCAACAGCACCCATACGGATCGCAAGGTGACGAACAAGCGGCATAATAAGCCACGTAGCACCGCCTGCAATT
Source organism: Gardnerella sp. 30-4 (assembly GCF_001641215.1). NCBI lineage: Bacteria > Bacillati > Actinomycetota > Actinomycetes > Bifidobacteriales > Bifidobacteriaceae > Gardnerella > Gardnerella sp. 30-4. The sequence goes on from NZ_LXJL01000001.1 coordinate 29,946, forward strand.
GCTGCAATAAACAGGTATACCCTCATAAATGCGTCCTTTGCTATGCGATTACTTCGTTGGTTTTAGCAGCGTTTGCTAAATTTTTCGCTTGCTTATTTTGATTGTAGCGATTTGTTAGTACCAGAAATTTAGTATCAGAAATAAGTTAATAAACTTACTCACTTAACGCATTACGAATTTCGCACTCCGAAATCACACCTTCGCGCAAAATCACAATACCGTCTTTATCGCTTGAATCCGCACCAACTACCGTGCTTGCCACGTGCGAGCGAGTTGGACCTGCGTTCAAATACAGCGGAATTTCGTTGCCGAAAGCCTCAAATGCTTCCTCGACGCTGTCTGCACTTTCGTTACCACTGCGATTCGCGCTAGAAGCAGCCAGCGGGCCCGTAACGCGCAAAATTTGCATTAATTCCGGGCAATCAGGCACGCGCACACCTTGAGTTGATTCGATTGCTTGAGTTGTTTCAGTTTCTTGAGTTTTCTCATCAGTCTCATTCGTTTTGCACAGCGTTGCAAGTTTGGACGCAACCGAGTCCTTCTTAGCGCGCGCAATCGGAGAATATCCACCCGGAAGGAACTTTTTGCCTAAAATATCCAGCGGAGACGGCAAATACAGCCCAAGTTTTTCTAAATCTTCCACTCCGCTCATTAAAATTTGCAACGCCTTCGTGCGCGGCCTGCGCTTAAGCTCGTAAATTTTTGCAACTGCAGCTTCATTAAATGGGTCACAAGCAACGCCATACACAGTGTCAGTTGGCACTACGATTACGCCGCCTTCGTTAATAATTTGCGCTGCCATTTGCAGTGATTCTCCGTTGATATTGCAAATTTTGCTCATTTTTGCCTCTTTTGTTGCTTTTGTTGTTTATTTTGCTTATTTTCTTCTATTTGATTCAAGTCATATATCTGATTCAAGTCATATTTTTGCGCAAAAGTGTATCGCGGTCTGCCTGTTAAGTCGTTTCCAACTCGAGTACACACAAAACCTAGGCTTTCCGCGTACTTTTTAAGCGCATCTCCTTGCGAAATATCATGCTCCATAACCATAGCTCCCCCGGGTTTAAGAAGCGCAAAAGCCGCGCGCATAATCTGCTCCGGAATAAGCAAGCCATCCACAGAGCCGCCGTACAACGCAAGCGGAGGATCATATTCTCGCACTTCAATCTGTTCCGGCACTTGATTTTCCGGCACGTAAGGCGGATTCGTTATTACTAAATCTACTTTGCCGCAAATTGCGTGAAGTTCAGGAGTTAAATCTGAAATATGCGCTTTTGTTGCATCTGCAAGAACAGCATGGTATCGACTGGAAATCTGCATATTTTCGTAATTCTTTGCAGTTTCTTCAGAATTTTTTCGCAAATATTGAAAAGCTTCAGGAGATTTTTCTACAGCCCACACTTGCGCGTCTGCAACTTCCGTTGCAATTGACAATCCGATTGCTCCCGAACCTGCGCATAAATCGACTACCGTAGGCTTGCTAATATGCGATTCGCACAACCAATCTAGGCCAGCATCAACAACAACTTCTGTTTCCGGACGCGGCACAAAAACGCCCTTGCCAACGCGCAAATCCAAGTAGCGGAAAGACGCGCGACCAATAATATGCTGCAACGGCTCGCGAGAAGCACGCCTAGATACAAAATCGCTATATTTGCTAGCATAATCGGGCGAAAAATTCTTGTAATCACCCATAAGCAGAGCTTTGTTTAGCTCAGCTAAGCTCACTCCGCAAGCGTGAGCCAGCAGCAAGCGCGCATCATATTCTGCTGACTCCACACCTGCAAACTCAAGCTTTTTAACAGCATCGCGCAAAACTCGCAAAAGTTCTTGCATTTTAAGAATTGTTTAGAAATTTTAATCGGCTACTTACTTGGCTTGCGCTAAGCGGTCAGCTTCATCCGCCTGAATATCACTGTCGATAACAGGCTGCAAGTCGCCGTCAAGAACCTGGTCAAGATTGTAAGCCTTGTAATTCGTGCGATGATCCACAATACGATTTTCTGGGAAATTGTACGTGCGGATTCGCTCAGAGCGGTCGAGCGAACGCACCTGTGAGTGGCGCATATCCGCCGCTTCTGCTGCCTCCTGCTCATGCTTCATAGCGAGCAAACGAGACTTTAGCACGCGAAGGGCTGCCGCACGGTTTTGAATCTGCGACTTTTCGTCTTGCATGCTAACAACAATTCCGGTTGGAATATGCGTCATGCGAACCGCGGAATAAGTAGTGTTCACGGACTGTCCACCAGGGCCGGAGCTCATGAAAATGTCGATCTTCAAATCTTTTGGATCGATTTCGATTTCGTCGTCATCTTCGTCTGCTTCTGGAAACACGATTACGCCGGCTGCGGAAGTCTGTATGCGCCCCTGCGATTCAGTAACTGGGATTCGTTGCACACGATGTACGCCACCCTCGTACTTCATGCTTGCCCACACGCCGTCTTCTGGAGCAGGAGTACCTTTTGCGCGAATCGCAAGCTGCACATCTTTTACGCCGCCAAGTTCCGTTGAATTTTCGCTTTGGATTACGGTAGTCCAGCCGCGCTTTTCGGCATAACGCATGTACATACGCAATAAATCGCCAGCAAACAGAGCCGCTTCTTCGCCGCCTGTGCCAGCTTTAATTTCCATAATCATATCGCGCGCATCATCCGGATCCCTAGGAATTAATGCCGTGCGAAGCTTTTCTTTTGCTGCTGGAAGCTGCTCTTCTAAGCGCTTAGCTTCTTCAGCAAAATCTGGGTCGTCGCTTGCCATTTCGTTTGCGGCTTCAAAATCGTCGCAAAGCTGCTTGTAATTTAGGTAAGCATTTACGATTGAGCCGAGTTCTGCGTGCCTGCGGCCGAGCTTGCGAATAGCGTCCGGGTTTGACGCAACTTCCGGACTTCCCATGCGACTTTCAATATCGCGATACTCTTCTAACGCGGTAACTGCTGCCGGGAATTGTTCCTCTACTGACTCAGCCATCATATTCCTTTGTAGTCGCGCTTAACGCGGATTGTAAATCAAAAATTTAAATGTTAAATGTAGAACACTAAACACACATGTTTAGCACATAAAACGCCAGCCCCGATTCCGCGAGTTACACGAAAGCAGGGCTGGCGTCACAAAAGCTACTTAGTCTTCTTACCGTAGCGCTTCTCGAAGCGAGCCACGCGGCCGCCGGTGTCGAGAATCTTCTGCTTACCGGTATAGAATGGGTGGCACTTTGAGCACACGTCAACCGTCATGTGATCGCCATCAGCGGTGGAACGAGTTACGAAAGTGCTTCCGCAAGAGCAGGTAACCTGCACTGCGTGATAGTCGGGATGAATACCCTGCTTCATAATGTCTCCTATGGAATTCGGGCGACCCGGGTCGCAAAGCCCCAATAGCTAAGCGTGAACCGGAACCTTCGTTATTCTAGTCACCACCCTCGACGCGCTTATAATTCGTATAAAAATGGAGCGCATGAAAAATTCAAACGCTCCAAATTTAAATAAATTATTTATTATTGCGACGCTTGCGATGGTGCTTGCCAGTCTTTACCACCGCAAGACCAATTGCTGCGATTGCTGCCGACAAAATACCAGCAGATGCAGAAGAAACCGTGTCGCTACCAGTTTTAGCTAATTCCAGCTTTGCTTCAACAGTTTCTTTTAGATCCTTTTCTTGCTTCTTTTCATCCTCAATAGTTACGTCATATGAAGTAGAAGAATCAAGAGAAGGAATAACTTGCTCAGGCGCTGGTGCTGGACTTGGAATTGGTGCTGGAGTTGGAGAGTTTGGTTTGCTCTCAGAAATCACATCAATTTCAACAGCAATTTCCGCTTCGCGACCATACTTATCGGTAGTAGTAAACGTTAGCTCAACTTTTGGCTTTCCATTCACAATCTTAGGAGTGCCGGAAATCTTGCATGCAGTACCAGCGCAGGTTGCGTTAATACCGTTTACAGAATTCGTAACCTTTGAGATTAACTCGTTAATGGTTACTTCCTTACCATCTACCGTAATCTTGTTAGTAGCATCGCCAGATCCTTCAGTCATGTTTTGCAAAGTAAAGTTCGTTAACATACCCTCGCGAGCAGAACCACTAAACTTAAACCTCATAGGAGCCATCTTCTCGAAGTTTGCAGTAATAGTGATTTCGTGTTTTGAGTGAGGCTTTGGCAGCGAAATCTCTGGATTTACTCCAGCATTGCGCAAAACCTGCTTCAAAGCTTCCAAACTAGACTTCTTGGAGCTGCGAATTATCTTTGCAACAAATGGCTTATCTGCTTCATCAGCAAGCTCAGCGAGCACTTCTCGCTGTTCATCAAGAACATAACTATCAATTGCGTTCTCAAGATTAGCAAATGTTAAGTCTATTCCTGCTTCTTGCATCAAATTCTTCAGCGCTTCTATTGAAGAATACATAGAATTGGAAATTTGCTTGGCAAGCCATGGTTGTCCAGCTTCTTTAGCAAGTTTTACAAGCAAAGTCTTTTCATGAACTTGCTCAATGACTTTGTCAACATCAATGCCATTTTGGACAAGCTTATCCTTAATCTTTTGTAAGGAATCATGAGACTGACGAATTTCAGAAGCTAGATCAGTCTTATGATTTCTTTCAGCAACCTGAGCTAATTCTTCACGCTTAGCATTGTAGACTTGCGCAGCATGTTGCTTTTGCGCTTCGTTCAGGAGATTTTGCAAAGCAGCAAGCGTAAATTTATCTGAGTTACGAATCAACTTTGCTACATATGGCATACCATCCATAATTGCCATTCGAGCCAAAGCTTCTCGTTCTTCTTCTGTGGCCTTGCGTTTATCTGCCAGAGCCGCTGGCTTTTCAGTCGTATTAGACGACCAATCCTTGAACACGTAGCCCTTATCGGCAAGCACATCTGGAACTGGCATAAGCAAATTAGTAGCGCCGTTTCGTACCCAATATACTGAAACTATCTTGTCGCCAGCACTCTCAAGAGGCGATTTTTGCAAACTTCCGCCCTTACCAGCTACATACGTCACCTTCGTGTAGTTCTTTTCTATGAACTTAGCCGCAGCAGTGCCCTTAGCCGGCAAATCGTTATCTGCAATCACGTTAGGCAAAACATACACATGCACAGGCAACTTAGTTGTAACAGTTTTTTGCTTTCCTGTAGTCTTATCAATTTCATCAGTAGGCTTAGTTACATTCACCATAATTGTTGAAATTCCAGGCTTTGAAACATCAACCTTAGCATTCTCATCTACAGATACACTCACTTTAGGGTCAGCACTATGTACGAGCTTATTGACGTTTGGAATCTTATCTCCAACGCCAACAACTGTTTCTGGAATCTTCACACCATCAGCGCCATTTTGTTCAGCAACGAAAATGCGCGGCCTGCTGATATCCCAATTGTCGTGTAAGAGTATGTTTGACTTACGGCTCTTTGCATCATACATTTGCCACTTTGTAAAACCGGAAAGTTCTGCAGCAGTATCGTTTGCAACTTTTTGAGCAAACTTAATGTTATCTTCTTTATCTTTTCCGTGACGAATATACAGAAGTTTTGGCTTATACGAACCGTCAGCCCACGTTCTACCAAATCCTGGAAGGAATATGGTTGCAACGTAGCCATCTGGAATATCGTCTTGTTGAGAAGCGTCAATTACGTTTGGCACAAGCTTATAACGTGCTATAAAAGTGGTGTTCCCACTAAACTTCATACCAGCAATTTCAGCACTAGAATATAGCTTAATTTTTGGTGGATTCGACACAGTAGTAGGTGTTGGAGCCGCAGTAGCAACAAGTGTCACAACAGGGACTACTGATGCAGCAGTATTTGTACCATTCGTAATATTTGGCGTGTTGGTCGAATTTGCTACAGGTGCAGTAGCTGCCTGCATCTCCCAGCCTTGGAACTCGTAATGGTATCCTTTTGCATCGTAATCCTTGCCAATAACCTGCGGTGCACGAACGCCACTAGCAGATTGCTTATACGCGTAGTACAACTCGCGCGAACCTTCAGCAAATTCACCCTTGCCATTTGGTGACTTATTATCACTCTGAGCATTTATAAAGTTGACTGAAACATACTTAGTCTTATCAAAAACTAGTTTGCGTTCAGCATTAGCACCAGTTTGCAAACTCGACTGTTGACTATCATTCTTCGGCAAGCTTTCTGGATACATAAGCTGATAAAGCACTTTTAAGCGTCCTACAAGTCTATAAGCCTTGTAATCCACTGCATCCTTATACTTAACTGTAACTTTCAAAGGAACAGTGTACAAAGCAGGCTTCTTAAGCATTTTTTGTTTAAACTTATTTTGTTCAGCTTCAGTTGGTAAATCGTATTCGACTTTTATGTCTTCTATGCCATTATTCACAGCAGCATCTGCTTTGAGTTGAGGCATATTAGTTATAAAATCGGTTAGCTTTGGAAGCGTGTCAGGGTCATCTTGCACAGCAACAAGGTAATCAGTCTGCACTGCTGGCTCTGTCCAAGGGGTTTGATCTGCCACGAACTCTTGGAATGGTTCATTGACTTTCCAGCCATCTTTCCAATCACCGGTCACGTCAGCAACATCTTTAACTTCAGTAACTTTCTTACCGTCATTAAGCATACTGCTTCGTTTCCAAGTGCCAGTAGCTCCAGTGAGACTGCCTTTCAGCATCTCAAGAACATTCACTTGCTTTCCATTAATGATCTTCGTAATTTGGGAAATATCAGTGCCCTTCTTTACGTAGAACACTTTAGGTCCACTCGTGCCGTCACTCCACAATCGTCCTGGAGCAGGCTTGAAGATTGCAACTACAGCATCTTTAGGAACTTCACCGCCGTCAGAGGAACTCGAGAAGTATTCAATCTTCTTGTAAACAGCGTTATAAGTTATGCCGGAATTATCGTTAACCTTAACATCCTTATAACGACCTTCAGAATCGATATCGTACTTCTGCTCTGGATTCGGATTCTCAGCAGTCGGCTTTACAACATTAGTTGCCCAGCCCTTAAACACGTAGTGGTAATTATCGGCACTATGATCCTTACCGAAAGCTTGCGGCACGCGGATTCTAACATCCTTACCTTTATAAACGTACGCAGTAAGCGTAGTGTCTCCGTCATCAGGATGATTAGAATTATCTCCATCGTGACCAATAATAGTGCCTTCATCGTTCTTACCGGTAAAGGTAATCGGCACGTACTCGTCTTTATGCTTGCTACCGTAGTCAGTAGCCTTAAACTTCTCCCACTCGCTTCCGTACACCAAATCCGGCAGCGTGCGGTACAGCACTTCAGTTTCAGCAATGTTGCCATCAAGATGCACTTGCACTTTAATCTTGTGCAAGCCTGGAGTGTTGTCAAACTTTTCGTCTTTACCGAATGAGAACGTAGCATCACTTGGATACTCATCAGCATTCGTTATAAGAGCTTTAGCTGCAGTTGGATCAGCCGGATTCAAAGTATCTATTGGCTTCAAAACCTTAGTATCAATTGCAACAGGAGCTTTTATCTTGAAGTTAGCAGTGTAAATTACCTCAGGATTGTTCTGCTCTTCGGAGCGAATCGGCAAGCGATTTACACCATCGGAATACTGAAGCGTATGCGAGCCAACTTCAGACGAACCGACTTTCGAAGTCCAGCCTGCAAACTCAAATCCAGGCTTTGCTTTCACTGTTGGAAGTGGCATTTGATAAGCTTTTGTGCCCTTAATTGCGTCGTACACAAGAGCAGAGCCGTCAGCTACATCCTTGTTCTGCCAGTCAACAACGCTGCCCATAGAGTCTTGACCATCAGCCACTTTAAACACGTAACGCGTGTAGTGATCTGGGCGAGCTTGATAATCGTCCTTACGCTTAAGCACGCGTACGTCATCATATCTAAATGTGATAGTACGAATATCGTCAGCTTTTTGCTTGCCGTAAGCATCAGTAACGTATTCAATACGCTGCTGCGTATTTTCTGGCTTAAAGCCTTCAATAGGCTTGTAGAATACTACGTCATACTTTCTATTTACAGAGCTAACTTCGCTTTCTGGAAGAAGCTCCTTTTCTTTACCGTCCTTACCAATAGTTACATAGCGAACTTTGTACTTGCGCATATTATAAGTTTGGTAAATAAACTCGCCAGTATTCTCAGATTCAGTACTCGAAGCTTCAAAGCTCGTGAAATGCTTATCTGGGAAGTGCGTTTCGTCACTATAGACTGCTTCCGCATTGTAGCGCAAATGCTCGCGCAAGCCGGAAACCGTTTGCTCGGCGGTATGGTCTACCATCGCAGCTTTGGCCTCTTTCGTAACAGCATTCTTATAGTCAGAAATCGTGTATCCAGGCTTTAAGAATATATGCTTAAAAGTGCCTTTGTAGCGAGTATCCTTCACCCACACTGCGTTAAGCGTTATATCTTCTACTACTTTGTTGCCAAAGGCGTACGGCAAAGTTTTGCCATTCTTGTTGATTTCCCAACCGTAGAAGTCGTAGCCTTTGCGAGTTGGAGTGCCTATTTCATCCTTTTCGTCAATAACATGGTAGCGAGCGAACTCCTTTTTCTTAACTACGTTTGTGCCAGCTACCTCATTACCGTTTCCATCGGTATTTGGCATATTGTAGTTAAACGTTACCGTGTGCTTAATATTAGTTGGCTTACCCCACGCAGCATAAAGCTTAATGCCATTAACTGGCATTGTAACATCTTTAGCTTTACTTTTATCTTTGCTTTCACCTTTAGCATCTTCACTCTCGCCATTTATAAGCTGACTACCAGCTTGATCAACAGCCCAGCCTTTAAACACGTAGTCTTTTGGCAAATTGTTAGGACGAGTGATGGAGTAAGTTTTGCCGTTAAGTGTGAATGTGTACTTGCCATCGAACTGAGTTGCGGTGTTATCACCACCCTCTTTAGTTACAGAATCATCGTAAGACTTAACGTTGCCGTATAGCTCTTTGTCTTCGCCCGTCAAATCTTTTTTGCCGCGCTTAGTCAAGCTATACTCGTACGGCAATCTCTCTTTAGCAGCGACATTGCCATCTGTTATAGCATTGCCATCCGCATTATAAAACTGCACGTCGTACGACTTGCGGTCGTACCTAAACTCAAGTGGTTTGTTATCATTAAATTCATCTTCATCACCTTTATAATTTTCTTGTTCATCTACTGGAACGCCCCTATACTTTCGAAATGCTAAATGATACTTTTTAGCAAAAGCTTTCTGCTCATCCTCACTTAAATCATCCCAATTCCCATGAGCATGAGATTCGTTATACCACACTTCCAGATTATCTTTAAAGTCGTCTGAATCTAACGCATCACCAACTTTTGTCTTATCATAACCATCAGCAGGATTAAAACCAGCAATAGATGGAGCTGGATAATCATAGCCAGTGTTGGGAGTATCATCTTTGCTATAAGAATCGGTAGAAAGCTCATAATCGTCATCGCTTGCTGTACCACCCTTTTTAGCGGATGCAATACTTTGCTTCCTAATAATCACCTGTATAGGCTGACTTTGATCACTGCTATCAGCAGTAAGCAGACGCTGATTATCTTTTAACTCATATTGTTTTGCATCAGGATTCGAAGGGTCATCACTAATTTTAGGCGCTTGGTTCTTACCCACTACACGCCAACTAGGGTCAGCAAATTCTTCTTTAGTAAAACGATACGGAGGAGTGTCACGATACTTTACATCCCCCGCAAATCCAAGCTGCCACCCTAAAGAGCCTTTTCCCTCTTCACTAAAATATAATTCATTTACATCAGGCCAAATATCAGTAAGCTTTTGACCGTAACGAACATTTACGTGGTAGCCTTTATGGTTAATTTTAGCGCCATTATCATCCTCATCTTTACCTTCATACTTCGTTGAGCAACCGCCACCGCCAGCATAGCAATAAATAGTTGTTTTGCCGTTTTCATCTTTTCTTTTTATAGCAACATTGTCACCGCTATTGACGCCAGCAGGCTTAGCAAAAATAAGCTCATAAGTATTGCGGTCGTAAACTAAGTTAAGAGTGTTGTTTAAGTCGTTTGCGCAAAGCTTCGCTTTACTGCGTTTGCCTAAATCTGGGCGACCTTGCACAAAATCATGTTCCTCAGTGTTAAGCTTTTTAGTAAGCTCCTTATTCACGTGGAAGTAGCGCGTGAATAAGTCCTTACCCTTGTTGTTAACATCACCAGGATGCTCAGTATCATACCCGTCTAAGCTTGTTACAGGCGTATCGTTCATCCAGTTGAACTTTGAAATTAAGCCATCTTTATGATTATTCGCATCTGTACCTTGCAGCTCTTCTTTTGTTAAGCCAAGCTCCGGGCTCGTTACATAATCAGTTTCGCTTTTGCCATTAAGCTCATCAGTATCTTTAGCAACACCAGCATCATCCATCTTATCGAGCACAACGTCGCTATCAGTTTGCACATTCGTGCGCTCAACAAGACCAACAAAGTCGTAGTTTACAAGCGAATCCGGATGCTCTTTGTCTACCAAATCCGCCTTCTGTACCCACACGTTCACGCGGTAGCTGGTAGTATTGTTAGCTTCCCAAACTGCGCGGAATCGCACATTGTGATCCGGCATCTTGTAGTTAGTAGAATTTCCTTTAATTAGTGGACTACCAGAAGTATTTGATTGATTAGTATCCCCTGGTTTTACTACCTGCCACCCAAGGAACTTATGACCACGATATGTAGGTTCTGGAACCGCAGGCACTTCCTGATCATAATACACTTTTTGAGCAGTAACATCCGTGCCGCCAGCAGAATCGTAAGTAACTTCATACGCCTTACGATAGTAACGAAGGTTCAAAACTAGCTTGTCTTTTTCATCTTCAGAATCAGAAAGTGGCGAGCTAATAAGATTATGCTCCGGCTCGTAGCCTGGAATATACAGAGCTACAGCACTCACATCTGAACCAACAGTGCCAGTAACTTCAGTGACGTGGATACGTTCTTTTTTGCCATCTTTGTAAGTTACTTCAATAGTCTTGCCAACGCCAAGATTTGGAGCATCGTGAAACTCATCCTTATTATCGAGATCCTGCACCAAGTGACGCACATAGTACTTAGCTGTTTTAGGAGCGTAGTTGATATTCAACTCGCCGTAATACTGAATGCCGTCTTCTACTGCCGGTTGCGCAGATGATGAAGATTGCGAAGTTGTTTGAGATGACGAGGCTTGCGGGGCTTGAGCGCCGTTGTTAGCTCCAACAGCAGGCCTTTTCTTTACAGCATACTCAGTAATCAGCTTCTTACTCAAACGCAAGTAGCGCTTAGCATCCGCATCCGTACCGTCGTCAATAACAAACTTGCCTTCGTCGTTTTTAATGTAGTACTGATAATCCCCGGAATGGTATACAGATGGACGGTATCCAGCAGCCTGCGGAAGCTCAACGTATTCGTACTTACCATCTTTGTCAAGCTTATCGAAGTCTTCTTGGTCAATTGTAAGCTCATAAGGCTGTACAAGCTGCTTATTCGCAGCACCGCCAATCGTATAGCGAATTTGCAAATTGTACGTAGCTTTTGACTTAGTGTCGGTTTGTACCTGTTCGTTGGCTTGCTCTGTACTCTTCGCCTCTGGATTATCCGTATTCGGCTTAATTACCTGGCTGTCTGGATCAGTTGCTGCGTTATTAGTTGTTGTGCCAGTGTTCGGTGTGCCAGCGTTCTGTGTGCCAGAGGTCGGTGTGCCAGAGGTCGGTGTGCCAGAGGTCGGTGTGCCAGAGGTCGGTGCAGGAGAAGGTGAAGGCGTTGGCTGATTGTTCGAAGCAGGCGTTGAGTGAGTTGTATCATTGTTCGGCGTAGAAGCAGATTGATTCTGGGAAGCAGAGTTTTGTGCAGTAGTTGAAGGCGTAGCGCTTTTATCTTTGCCTGTGGCACCTGTAGTTGCACCTTCTGCACTGCTTTGCGAACCTTGTGCATTGGTTCGTGCAATTGTATCTGTACCTGTGGTCGCTGCAGTTCCAGTGCCAGTGTTAGATTCTGCATTTGCAGGAGTTACAGGAGTAGACGATGCAGTTGTATTACCTGCAGGAGCCGCATCTGCAGCAGCTGGCTCTACGTTTGCAGGCTGCTGATTTTCAGCTGGATCAACGTCACCAGCATTTGCTTCCGGTTGCTTTGTTTCTGCTGGCTTCGCAGTTGGCGTTGATTCTGGCTTTACTTCTGCTGGCTTTGTAGCTGCAGTATTTGTAGTAGCCGGCTTATTATCAACATTCTGAACCGGTTTCGCAGTATCTGGCTTCGTCGTATCTGGATTAGTAGTATTTTGATGAGCTTGCCTATTAGCAGTCGCACTTTTTACAACAGAATTAGACACTGGCGCACTCACCGTAGCAGATTCAGCAGCACTTACTGTATTTTCAGTAACATTTGACTTTGAGCCTAAAGTTGCATTTTTAATCTCAGAAGTCTTTGTAGGCGTAGCAGACTGAACGTCATGAAGAGCTTTATCAGAATTTACAGACTTCACAGCACCTACAGAAGGCATAATAGGCATGGGAGAAGAAATTGCAACTGGGGTATTTTTCACACTAGTCAGCGGCTCAGAAGGAGACGCAGCCAATGCAGATGGAGATGCATTCGTTTTCAGCACAGATGCACCAGAAGTAGTTTCACTAGGTTTCTTATCTTCTTGCTCTTTGCGAGATCCCTCAGCCTCGCGCAACTGTTGCATTTGTGCATCATGACGCGCAAGCTCTACAAACTTTTGAGTTTGAGCACTCTTATTGAGCACGCCAGCACCCCAACGCTGCATGTTCAATTCGTCTACATCAGGCTTACCTTTGCCCATTTTTTGCGTCATATTAGACGCATCGATAATATCTTTTTGAGTAGGCTGAAGCGCGGAAGCTACAACAGATGGCAGCATCATTGCCAAAGTTGAAGCAACAGCAACTCCAGCAACTCCCTTACGCAAAGCACGAGAACGCTTCACCGCATGAGCCTTACGAAGTGTTCTTCTTGGTACCACATCACCGTGTAAATCTTTACGCTCTGCCATTATTTCTCCTCACTCCAACCAATTTCAAGTAGACCACGCATACTTATAAATCTTCATATGTATCATACATGAATACAATAT
>NZ_LXJL01000010.1:0-25531 GCF_001641215.1 Gardnerella sp. 30-4
TATGAATAATTGAATACTTAAAGCATTTAATATCATGCACGCGGAAAAGCTTGAGAATACTTACGTTTTAAAGATTCAATAGAAACATGAGTGTAACGCTGAGTAGTATTAAGCGATGAATGACCCAATAATTCCTGCACTTCGCGTAAATCTGCCCCTCCATTCAACATATGCGTAGCAGCACTATGCCGCAAAGCATGAGGAGAAATATCCGGAACATGCGCACTCTTAGCCTCATCATGCACAATCCGCCTTACCAAACGCTGATCGATACGCTTTCCGCGAGTGCCGAGAAATACTGCCTCTTCAACAGAATTCCGCAATAAAATTTCTCGTCCATCTTTAGAAATCCAAGCAGATAAAGCTTTATAAGCAGGAACCCCAAAAGGCACAACACGCTGCTTATTTCCCTTACCAGTAACTTTTATAGTGTGCGAGGAAAAATTAATATCCTGAATATTTAAACTAGTAAGCTCACCAACACGAATACCAGTCGCATATAAAAGCTCCAGAATTGCAGCATTGCGGAGCTCTACAGCTTTCTGATTTTTGGTACACGAAGATGAAACATTAGCTTTAGAATCAACATTATTCATTAATGATTCTGCTTGATATTCATCCAAAACAGATGGCAGCATATTCTTAATTTTTGGCGTCATTAAAATTTCTGCAGGATCACTGCTTATGTATTCAACATGCTGACACCACGCAAAAAAACCACGCACCGCAACTACTTTGCGAGCCAAGCTTGAACGCGCATGACTTCGCGACTCATCAGCCATCCACGAACGCAAATCATCCGTAGTAAGCTCTGAAATATTATTAAATCCGTGCCGATTACACCATGCTAAACATTGCAAAATATCACTGGCATAAGCTTTCTGCGTGCGTTCACCCAAGCCTTTATTAGCACGAACATAATCAATATAATCATCTATTAAACTCATATATTTAGAAGGTAAACCTAAGAAATTTTCAGAAACAAATTTATTGTTGCTCATGCTTAACTCACCCTTCCATAAAAGTTTAAAACAAAACGTTTGCCATATACTTCAGTCACATGCATAATACAACAAGGAGCATGTTATGAACACACAAACACGGAATTCAACTACACTACCGAAGCAAATACCTGCAGGCTCGCGCATAGTAGTAAGAACTTACAAAATTATAGAAAACAATAACGATGGAACACAAAAAATCGAGTACCATGATGCGATTGGGCACGTACTCGAGTGGGACGGGGTAATGCTTCACTTACTTCGAGATCCTGCAGCAAACGGCACTAGAGCTGCCGAAGAAATGTTCATTGATGCCAACACCATTTACCGTTTAAAGCCAATCCCAGAACGCAAATTCCAAAAACCGCTTAGTGTGTAGTAATACTTCATTTTTTCTATTCGTGTGGTAGAGATTTGAGATTTTTCGCACTGAGCGCGGCGAACGTCAGAGCCGCAGGCTGCTGATTCGCCAAGCGAAGAAGAAAAATCGAAAAATCTCTGCGATGAGCACGGTTATTAACGAATTAGCATGCAGAGTTTGGGGGATTTCTCTACGAGCGCTAAAAGAGGACTGAGAAGCTACATTCTTTAAAGAAAGGCGAACACACTGAACTCTTTTAGCAGCAAGAGCGCCCGAAGGACGGGACGCGCGAGGAGAGAAATCCCCCAAAACTCGCGCCACAGCAAAGAGGAACTCACATTATAAGTTGTTTAGCGAACTATCTGCGCGCAATAGTAGTTGCGAAGATTCGTTGGTATTAAATCCGTAAAATTCAATAATGAATTCACCTGAGCGCGCGGATTCTAGTAATTCCTGCTGCCAATTGATTTGAGAATCATACTTCCACAATCTGCTATTTGCATCATCATTTTGCTTAGCATCGTCGCTTTGTTGCGTACTAGTTTTAGACGAGTTGCGCTGCAGGTATTTATATTCTCTCCAAGATTGAGCTTTAGCAAAAAACTCTTGCTCTAAAGCATCCGCGGTTTCAACATCATTATCTAACATATTTGCAGCAAAAGTTAGCTCAGAAATTACGGAACGCAATAATTTCGCAGTATTATGCCGATTTTCACTTACCATAGCACGAGTACGTTGAGGATCAGTAAGAGCAACTCGTGTCATATCTCGCCAGGAACCTGCAGATAGTTGTAAAGCAATAGCACGATTAGATTGTTCACATAATACGTTTGCAAGAGCTGTTGCAACAACATGAGGCATGTGAGAAATAAGAGCTGCAGAATTATCGTGCGTTGCATCATCCAAAACTATTGCGCGATTCTTGCATAGCGAAACAATCATTTGCAAAATATTTCTAACTCGCCAAAACTCAGTAGAATCATCAACAGTTAAAGCCCACAAAGCACCATTTAAAAGCTCATCACTAGAAGCTTTCCAACCAGTAAATTCACTACCAGCCATCGGATGCGCACCAACGTAGCAATCTTGCAAACCTGCGTCTTTTACTTGCTCTCGAACTAAAGTTTTTACGCTGCCAACATCGCTAATAGTTGTGCAAGATTTGTCAATATAAGGCGCAATTTCATGCAAAATACTTGGCATAGCGGCTAAAGCATTGCATAAAATCAAAACATTTGGACGAAGTTTTGCTAAATCCTGCACTTTTTCTACGCAAGTAATTCCTAAACTTTTAGCTTCGTCATAAGGCTCATTATGACGATTCCATGCATATACGTTGCAATTTGCCAGTTTAGCAAGTCGTTTTGCAAGAGATCCACCAATAAGACCAAGACCTACAATGCCAACAGAAAATTTTTGCGAAAATTCAGCATCTTCTACCATAATAATTCTCTTTCTGCACGCATTACGTTCAAATTACGTAAAGCATCAACTGAAGGTTCAACGCACACTCCACCATGAGGTAGCATCCAATCATTCATCACCGGATTCTTGCGTTTATCAGAAGAATACACTGCTAAAACTCGAACCCAATCACCATGTTCAACAACCTCTTGAATCATAGCTTTACACGTAGAATCCCAAGGAGCAGCATCAACAGTTGCAATAAAACTGTATAAACCATCCTGCCCTTTAATTGGTCTAGACATAAAGGAAGTCATATTAAGGCCATGATCTCGCACAACATCAAGCAAATTTGCTAACACTCCAGCACCTGTAGAACGCGGAATAAACGCAATAATTGATGAAAAAGATGAAAAATTTTCTCGCTGCACATTAACAAAATCTAAAGCCTGATCTCGAGGAGCTAACACTAAAAATTCAGTGCGCGCGCCAGAAAAATCTTCAACTGCTTCGCTCACAATCTGCCTATTGTATAAATCAGCACAAATTTTAGGACATAAAGCAACTTCGCCAGGAACTAAATCCCTACAAGCAGCAGCATTTGAAGACGCAGTTTTTTCTTGTAAACCGCGCTCTTGAGAAAACTTACGACATTGCGCCAACGCGTGAGGGTGAGCAACAATAGTAGAGCAATTATCGATTGAATCTGATTTGCAAACAACAGCATCAAAACTAATATCAACGCCTATTCGAGCAATACCAACCATATTCTTTGCATCAATGAGTAAATCTAAATTAGGTATTACAACGCCTTCAATATTGTTTTCCCACGCAATAACACCCCAATGGTGATGCTCTTCAATTTCACTAGCAATACTAAGAACATTCTCGCAAGCAGTTGGAATAAGTCGCAAATTATCAAATGATTGACATTGTTCTTGAACTTTTAAAGATGCATGATGAGTAAAAGAACCTTCCGGTCCTAAATAGCATAATTTACGAGCACTCTGACTGTTCTTATTACCATTCATGACTATTCCTTAAAAACTGTTGCAGTTAAGAATATTGTAATCAAGACTACTGTAAAAAATACTGCTTAATACTGCTTTTTATGCAAAATTGAGCTTAAATTATTGCAAATTCTTTACTTATTTTACTATTCAATAACAAACCAACGCTGAGGCATACAAAGCAAAACTAAGTGAGCAACAAGAATGCCGAAAAGCCAAAAATATCCAACATATTGCGAACACCATGGCAACGGTATTGTGAAACCAACAGGTACAAGAATTGCGCTACCAACAAAATCTAAAGCAATAAGCCAAGCTACGAATGAAAAAACTATTGCATGAATAAATAATCCACTCCAACCACTACGAGATCTTGCACACCAAGCAGACAAAAATAGCAAAAGCATAGATAATGCAAATCCGTAAGGAATATTATCCACTGCACCGCAGCGATGAGCAAACGTACCAATCAACGCGCATATTAGCGCAGAAACAGACGTGGTCGCATACCTGCCCCACGAAGGCAAGCGATGCGACCACGGTTTCGACGACATAATAAGCCTAACGTTCCATCACTAATTGGTATATTGCGATTATCATGCAGCGTTGTTGTTTTGACGACGCTGCTTAGCACGCCACTTGTACCACTCATCGCGGCTCAAAATAATCTTGCGCACGCGAATTGCTTCAGGCGTAACTTCCACGCACTCGTCTTCGTTAGCGAAGTCAAGAGACTCTTCCAAGCTCATCTTAATTGGTGGAGTTAAAGTTTCAAGCACGTCAGCAGTTGAAGAACGCATGTTAGTCATGTGCTTAGCAAGCGTAATATTTACATCCAGCTCATCTGGTTTATTGTTAATACCAACGATTTGTCCTTCGTAAACTGGGCTTTGTGGATCAACGAAGAAGATACCACGAGCTTGCAAACGCTGCATAGCATAAGGAGTTGCAACACCCTTGCGATCGCAAACCATGGAACCATTCTGACGAGTCACAATCTGACCAGCCCATGGAGCATAACCAGCGGAAATAGAGCTTGCAATACCAGTTCCGCGAGTAGCAGAAAGCAAGGCAGTGCGGAAACCGATAAGACCGCGAGAAGGAACAGTAAATTGCAAACGAACCCAACCAGAACCGTGGTTGCTCATAGAATCCATACGACCCTTACGATCAGCCATAAGCTGAGTGACGGTACCCATGTATTCTTCTGGGACATCAATCGTAGTGCTTTCCATAGGCTCATTAATTTGACCATCAATAGTCTTGGTAACGACCTGAGGACGACCAACTGTAAGCTCGTAGCCCTCGCGACGCATTTGCTCAGCTAACACAGCCAAAGCAAGCTCGCCACGACCTTGAACTTCCCAAGCATCTGGGCGCTCAGTTGGAATAACCTTAATAGAAACGTTACCAATAAGCTCGCGATCCAAACGATCCTTAATCATACGAGCAGTAAGCTTATGATCTTTGCCTTCAGTTCCAGCAAGAGGAGAATCGTTCACGCCGAAAGTCATAGAAATTGCAGGATCGTCGACATGAATCAATGGAAGCGGCTTTGGATCATTCTGGTCAACGATAGTTTCACCAATCATAATGTCGTTTACGCCAGCAACAGCCACAATATCGCCAGGACCTGCAGAAGCTACAGGAGTGCGCTCCAAACCTTGAGTGCGAAGAAGCTCAGAAACACGGAAGTTTTCAATGGAACCATCGACACGAGAAAGACCGTAAGTCTTGCCCTTTTCCAAAGTACCATTGTAAATTCGCACTAAACCAAGACGACCCAAGAAGTCAGAGGAATCAATGTTTGCAACATGAGCTTGAAGAGGAGCGCCTTCTTCGTATTCAGGAGCTGGAATGTTTGAAATAATAGAATCAAACAATGGCTCCAAATTATCGTTATCCGGAAGAGCACCATTCGCAGGCTGATTAACAGAAGCATAACCAGCTTTAGCAGCGCAATAAATTACTGGCAAATCAAGCAAAGCGTCGAGATCGAGGTCAATACCTTCCTCAACAACATCCTGAGCCAAGCCAAGAAGCAAATCTGTAGATTCGCCAACAACTTCTTCAATACGAGCATCTGGACGATCTACCTTATTTACGCACAAAATAACAGGAAGCTTAGCTTCCAAAGCTTTACGAAGCACAAAGCGAGTCTGTGGAAGAGGACCTTCAGAAGCGTCAACCAACAAAACAACGCCGTCAACCATAGAGATACCACGCTCGACCTCACCACCGAAATCAGCGTGACCTGGAGTATCAATAACGTTAATAGTGATACCTTCTGGATGACCATACTTTTCAGCTAATGGACCTGTGTACTGAACAGCAGTGTTTTTAGCAAGAATAGTAATGCCCTTCTCGCGTTCCAAATCATTGGAATCCATAACGCGATCTGGAACTTCTTCACGCTCAGAAAATACGTGCGACTGCTGAAGCATGGCGTTTACCAGAGTGGTCTTACCGTGGTCTACGTGCGCCACAATTGCCACATTTCGAATATCACCGCGAACAGTCATCACAAACCTCTTCCATTCTTCGCGTTTAAGTAATTATTAACATGCAACCATTTAAGCTATAAACATCAGCTAAAACAGTAGCCATATACCTTATTGACGAGCGCCCAAATAGGTAAGCTGCCAAACCGCACCGATTTTACTAGCGAGCTAAGACAGCTTTACAAAACATACTAACGCAGAATCACAAGAACTTAAGCAACAACACCTTTAGCAATAAGCTCACGCGCAACTTCGCGGTACTCTTTTGCAGTCTTGTGCTCAGGAGCAAAAATAGTGATAGGAACTGCAGCAACTGTAGAATCTGGCAGCTTAATAGAACGCGAAATCACGGAATGCAAAACTTTATCTTGGAAAGCTTCGTAAATGCGCTGTAAGACTTCTTCGCTATGCAAAGTGCGTGTATACATAGTAACCAAAACGCCAAATACTTTAAGATTTGGATTAATACGAGATTGTACCTTCTCAATTGATTGCATAAGAAGAGCCACGCCTCGAAGAGCAAAGAACTCTGCAGCAAGTGGAATAATCACGCCATCAGCTGCTGTTAACGCATTTACAGTAAGCAAGCCGAGAGAAGGCTGGCAATCAACTATAATAACGTCGTATTCGTCACGCACTTTGCGTAATACACCTGCTAATATTTGCTCTCGTCCTACTTCGGTTACTAACTGAACTTCAGCTGCAGATAAATCAATATTTGCAGGAATAATATCAATATTTTCTGTTTCAGTATGACGAATTACATCATGCACGTCTACAGACGAATCAAATAATGCCGTATAAACTGTATTATCAAGCGCATTTGCGTTAATTCCAAGTCCAACTGTTGCCGCACCTTGCGGATCGAAATCAACAATCAAAACGCGACGACCATACTGACTTAGTGCGCCAGCAATATTAATGGAACTTGTAGTTTTACCAACTCCACCTTTCTGGTTGCACATTGCAATAATGCGAGCAGGACCGTGTGAAGTTAACGGCTCTGGTGCATGAAAAGTTTCGTATTCGCGTCCAAGTAAATCAGTAGGCATGCTCCCCACTTTATCAACAGGTATACTCACGAAACTCTGAGCATAAAATTATTTAGCTCGAGGATGACTCATTACGTAAGCTTCAACTAATGCGTCAGGACTAATATGCGTATAAATTTGAGTTGTTGTAACTGAAGCATGTCCAAGTAACTCTTGAACTGTGCGCACATCAGCACCACCTGCAATAAGATGCGTGGCAAGAGAATGGCGCAGCGTATGCGGATGCAATGGTTTGTCAAGTTTTGCACGCTCGCCAGCTTGCGTTACTATTGCCCATGCTGATTGGCGAGAAAGTGCATTACCTCTCTTATTTAAGAAAATTGTGTGCAATTCACGTTTGCCCTTGGACGCTAATTCTGGGCGAGATTTCTCCATATAGTTACGAAGAGCACGAACAGCACACCCACCAATCGGAACTAAACGCTGCTTAGAGCCTTTACCTGTAAGTTTTACAACGGACTCATTTAAATCAATATCTTCGAATTTTACGCCAACTGCTTCCGAAATTCGCGCTCCAGTAGCGTATAAAAACTCGAGAAGCGCAGTATCTCTAATCGAAATAGCATCGGAACTTCCAAAATTCCCTGCAGCTTCAATAACTCTATTTACTTCTTCAATACTTAAAACATCCGGTAAGTAGTCTGCTTGTTTTGGAGCTTTTACTTGCGCTGAAACGTCAGCTTGTATGTCACCATGAGCAAGCATAAAGCGATGCCACTCGTGAATACTTGCAAGTCGACGCGCAACTGTCCTAGTCCCCAACCCTAATTCATTCAAAGTTCGAATATATGATTCAATATCTAATTGAGAAATAGTAGTAATATCTTTTATTTTTCGTTCGTCGTAAAGCCAGCATGTGTAATCTTGCAAATCTGAAGCGTATGCAGATACTGTTTTTTTAGAAAGACCACGCTCAATATCAATATGCGCAATAAAGCGTTGAATATGAAGTGCAAACTCTTCAGGAATATTATTTTTCCTATTGTCAGAATCAAGATTTGAGCGCATAAAAATAATTATAGCTAATAAGTAAATTTGTTGATTTAAAAGAAAAAGCCCACCTAAATTGGTGGGCTTAAAATAGAACTCTATTAAAGCAAAATCAGGCTTCAACTGGAGCGTTTACATCAGCTGGCAATGCAGCCTTAGCAGCTTCAACAACAGCCTTGAAAGCTTCAATATCGGAAACTGCGAGCTCAGCAAGAGCGCGACGATCCAATTCGATGCCTGCCAAGTGCAAGCCCTGAATGAAGCGATTGTAAGTGATGCCTTCAGCGCGAACTGCTGCGTTAATGCGCTGAATCCACAACTTGCGGAAATCACCCTTGCGAGCCTTGCGGTCGCGGAAGTTATAAGTGAATGAGTGGAGCAGCTGTTCCTTTGCCTTGCGATAAAGACGGGAGCGCTGACCGCGGTAGCCAGAAGCCCTCTCAAGAACAACGCGACGCTTCTTGTGAGCGTTTACTGCGCGCTTTACTCGTGCCATAAGTATTCCTCAGCTTTCTTAAAATTTTCGATTGCGTATTCGTTTACAAGCAATTCTTACTTGTTACTTACTTAACGAGCAAGCCCTTAAGCTTCTTGCTCTGCGCAGTAGCCAATACTTTATCTTCAGAAAGAGCACGACGCTTACGAGCCGACTTGTGCTCCAAGTTGTGGCGCATGGCGCTACCATCGTGCATCACCTTACCGGTACCGGTAAGACGAACGCGCTTGGACGCTGCGGAATTAGTTTTCATCTTCGGCATTGCTGCCCTCCTTGTGATGTTGATCGGATTGCATAGCATTTACTGCAGCTGCAGCTTGTGACTGAACCTCTTGCTTAGCTGCAAGACGAGCAGCCTGACGAGCTTGACGCTCAGCGCGAGATTCAGCGCCACGACGACGTTGCTCAGACTGTGTATGAATTTTCTTGCCTTTTGGAGCAAGAGTCATAATAATATTTCGACCTTCTTGCTTTGGCGCAAACTCTACTGTGCCACTTTCAGAGACCTCATCTGCAAGTCGGCGCAACAATTCAACGCCACCAACCGGACGAGATTGCTCACGGCCACGCAACATAATAGTTACTTTTACCTTGTCTCCGCCGTTCAAGAAACGAAGCACATGACCTTTCTTCACATCGAAATCGTGATCGTCGATCTTGAGGCGGAAACGAATTTCCTTAACCTCTGCGACAGTCTGATTACGACGTGCTTCACGAGCCTTAATCTTTTCGTTGTACTTGTACTTACCGTAGTCAATAAGCTTGGCTACTGGAGGCTTAGCAGTAGGCGCAACTTCGACAAGATCGAGGTTAGCTTCCCTTGCAAGGTTTAACGCGACAGAGGTTGCGATAACTCCCACTTGCTCGCCCTTTGGACCAATAAGGCGCACCTGAGGGACTCGAATTTCCTCGTTAATGCGTGGTTCGTCGCTAATGATGACTCCAATCCTTCTAAATACTTGTAAGATGTAATACACCAAGAAGTCCAAGAGCTTAAGATTCACTACTTCATATCAATAAAACGCTATATAACAGCGCAGCAAGCAGCACAAGAAGCTAACTTGCGTGACCGAAGTCATGAACCCGAAACCACAGTAGGCTTCCAGGTGGGGACATCCCACTTTCTTGATTACTCAAGCCGAATATCTATTCTACTAGAAGCCTTGACAAAAAGGCAGTCAACACACGAAACGTGTTTTGACTGCCACAAATCAAAGCTAGAACTATGCGATTTCTACGCTAACTGCATTGGCTCAGGCTTCAATCCATCGTGATTAAAGTACACATCATACCAAGTCAGGAATGTGTAAACTGTCCAAATCTTACGGCGATCGTCATTTTTCTTTGCATAATTATCGTCAATCATACGAAGTAAAGCATCTCTATCGAAGAATTTAGCAGCATCGTCACTTTCAAACGTCTTACGAACAATCTTATAAAAACGTTCCTCACGCAACCAATCCTTAACTGGCACAGGGAAACCAAGCTTTTCTCTGTCATACCAAGCTTTTGGCAAATGACGGGACGCAGCTTGTCGGAAAGCAAACTTCGTATTTTCATCAGTAATTAAATATTTAGTAGGAACTTTTTCTGCAACATCCATAAGAACACGATCAAGCAAAGGCACGCGAAGCTCCAAAGAATGTGCCATAGTCATTTTATCTGCCTTAAGCAAAATATCTCCTGGCATCCATTGATGCATATCAAGATATTGCTTTTTCTTCACTTCAGAAAGTCCCTTACCAGCAATTCTATTGTAAATAGCATCGACAATGCTGCGAACGCTAGGACCCTTGCGATACTCAGGTTTCAAAAGTTTTACAGCATCTTCCTCATTGAAAACCTTTGACTGACCGATAAAATGCTCCTCAGCTGGAGCCAAATTAGCGTACAAATGCCACGCTCCGTGGAAATGCTTACCCTTTGCAGCTCGACCAATCGCGTAACGCAACTTTTTTGGCAACTTTGCAAGCATGCGAGTCACAACTTTAATAAGTTTAGAACGCGTATGAACACCATAATCAATGTATCCTGCAAATAATTCATCTGCTCCCTCACCGCTTAGCACAACGCGTAAATCTTGCGAAGCTAATTTTGCAAGGAAGAATAATGGGACGCAAGAGAAGTTAGAATCAGGTTCGTCCAAATACCACTGAATTTGTGGGAAATAACGGAATGCGTCAGCAGCGTCAATAATTTCAGATTTATTGTTTAAGCCAATAATTTTTGCCAATTCGCTTGCTTGTTTGGATTCATTGTATCTTCCACCAGCAAAACCAATAGAATATGTGTGTTCAGGGCGTGCAACAGCTGCAACATAACTTGAATCAACTCCAGAAGAAAGGAACGAACCAACTTCAACATCCGCAATTTGGTGAGCTTGAACAGAATCACAAACTGTTTTATCGATAGAATCAACTAATTCATTCAAGCGTTGCTTTGTTTCTTTGAAATTAGGATCGTAATATTGCTCAATCTTCATTTCGCCATTCTTATACGTAAAGCAATTACCTTCACGCAGCTTAAAAACGCCCTTGAAGAAAGTTTCGTTAATTGCAGGATATTGGAATGTCATAAACGGCTTAAGCGCATTTTCGTTAAGCTCCTTCTTAAAATCTGGATGGCGCAGTAAAGATTTAATTTCGGATCCGTACATAAAAGTACCATTCATTTGCGCATAATAAAAAGGCTTAATACCGAAATGGTCGCGAGCGCCGAACAATTCTTGAGTACTTTTGTTCCAAATAACGAATGCAAACATTCCGCGTAAACGATTAAGTAAGCCTTTACCCCACTCTTCGTAGCCGTGCACTAATACTTCTGTGTCGCAATCAGTGTGGAAAGTGTGACCAGCTTTAATAAGTTCTTCGCGAAGTGGCTTGTAGTTATAAATCTCACCATTGAAAGTAACTGCAAGATTCCCATCCTCGTTGTACATAGGTTGGGATCCACCGTGAAGATCTATAATGCTAAGTCGACGAAAACCGAGTGCTGCATGTTCGTCAATCATAGTTCCATATTCGTCAGGACCACGATGCGCAATCACATCTGTCATATCTTTTACAATTTGGCTTTTGACGTTAATTGGGGTGTCATTAATGAACCCTGCAATTCCGCACATTTATTTCTCCTCGTAGAATATACAACACAGCATTACGTTAGTCTACTAGCAAATAATTAACGAAAATCCATAATAACTTGGAAAATCTAACTTGCCATGCAATACTACACCAAGCACTTTATGTTAAGCGAGTATTAGTCTAAAAATTCCTGTATTTGCCGGAATAAAAACAATCAAATGCGCTAATATCAAATCCGAAAAATGGCATAAAACGTAGTCAAATGTTGATTGACACTACGCTTATAAACTCTTGTTATAAATGTATGTCATCAGTACAAATGCAGCGTTATTATGTTGTTATGGAACCTTTGCAACGCTGCGTAGTATTAGCAGCAGGAGATTATTACGATCATACGCGTGAACATGTGCCAGATCGCGCTTTAACAATTGCAGCTGATGGAGGCTGGGATCATGCATGTAAATTAGGTTTGCATGTGGATGCGCTCATCGGCGATTTTGACTCTGTTAGATTAAAACTTCCTACTGATGCAGTTATTACTAGATTGCCTGCAGAAAAAGATGATCCTGACTTACTTTCTGCGTTGAAAGTCGGTTGGGCTAAAGGCGCTCGAGAATTTCATATTTTTGGAGGATTAGGTGGTCGAGTTGACCATACTATTTCTAATATTCAACTTATGGTTCGTTTAGCGCGCCGCGGCGGAATTGGATTCTTGTACGGCGACGGTCAAATTGTTACAGCAATACATGATGGATCTCTTGATTTTCCAGCATCATCTGGAGATGATTTGCGCATAGTTTCCGTTTTTTCTCATACTCCAGTTTCTAATGATGTAAATGAAGTTGGATTAAAGTATCAGCTTAAACACGCAACCATGCATGGAGATGCAGTACAAGGTTTAAGTAACGAATTATTAAATGATACGCCTGCTCATATTGACGTTCATGAAGGAACACTTATTGTAACCTTCCCTATTAATGCTCCATTACCACAGGTGAGCTGGTTTAAAAGACCAATTGGAGATTTAGGCGAAGTCGATACTTCTATATCTGAGGCATTAGCAGTTCCTCTTGAAAGCGAGACTACTCCAACATATTCGACTACTGCAGCTGCTGAAGCAATGACGTATAACGAATAGGCGCAAACTTTAGTTTATGCAAATGGCTGACGAGGTTCTTTTACTTGAAAAACTCGTCAGCCTTTTTCTTTTTAAAATTACACTCGTTGTTCAATTGAACAATATTGATTCGTAAAATGTTATGCAAAAACGCAACTGGAAACTATCAAAAAATTCACAAAAACACTCATAAAACACAGCATGTTAACGCTCACTGTTCTCATAGTGCATGATTGCAATAAAAGTGAGCTATATTACAACTCTTCGTACATACCGCACACTAAAATGAACACCGTTAATTCAAATAACGATGACCTAAATGCGTGAGTTTTCATCGCGAAAATAGCGCGACTTAAAACGTTGCGCACGAGGTCTCACTCAAGGGAGAACCACATGACAGTCAAGATTGGTATTAATGGTTTCGGTCGTATCGGTCGTCTCGCATTCCGTCGTATTTTTGAGCTTCAGGCTCGCGGCGGTCAAGCAGGTGACATCGAAGTCGCAGCCATCAACGATCTGACCACCCCTTCGATGCTCGCCTACTTGCTCAAGTATGACAGCACCCACGGCACATTCCGCCACGATGACGGCACCCCAGTTGAGGTAACCTCCACCGAAGACGCAATCGTTGTAGATGGCAAGACTTATAAGGTTTACGCCGAAAAAGACGCAAATAACATTCCATGGGTTAAGAACGATGGTGTTGAATTCGTTCTCGAATGCACCGGTTTCTACACTTCTGCAGAAAAGTCCCAGGCTCACTTGAACGCAGGTGCTAAGAAGGTTCTTATTTCTGCTCCTGCTAAGGATGAAACCACTCCAACAGTTGTGTTCGGCGTTAATCACGAAATCTTGAAGGCTTCTGACAACATTGTTTCCGCTGGTTCTTGCACCACCAACTCCATGGCTGCAATGGTGAAGTTGCTTCAAGACAACTGGGGAATCAAGTCCGGCTTCATGACCACAATTCACGCCTACACCGGCACTCAGATGATTCTCGACGGCCCACGCGGCTCCAAGCCACGCAACAACCGTTCCGCAGCTTGCAACACCATTGAGCACTCCACCGGCGCTGCTAAGGCAATCGGCAAGGTTGTGCCAGAAGTTAACGGCAAGCTCCAGGGGCACGCACAGCGCATTCAGGTTCCAGACGGCTCTGTTACCGAGTTGACTACTGTTCTTGAGAAGCCAGCAACTACTGAAGAAATTAACGACGCTTTCAAGAAGGCTTTCGAAAACTGCGAGTACTTCGGTTACAATGCAGACAACATCGTGTCTTCTGACATCATCGGCGACACCCACGGTGGCGTTTTCGATCCAACTCAGACCGACGTGAACACTGTTGACGGTGTAACTTTGGCTCGTACCGTTACCTTCTACGACAACGAGTACGGCTTCACTTCCAACATGATTCGCACTCTTCTTTACTTCGCTGAAATCTCCGAGTGATTTCGCTAAGCATCAATCAGCAATAGCTGGTTGTGCGAATATCTAATATATAAACCCCTTGCGTAACTAAGTAAAGCGACGCAAGGGGTTTATATGTTTAATATACACTAAGTCAACAGTCGGTATAGCATATCATGTAACACAATTTGACAGTTGAGTATAAGGCACGGTAACAAAATGAGTAAAAAACATGCAGAAACCGGAAAAGCAACTCCAGCTATTGCGCAACTCGAAAACGCAGGCATCACCTTCCGCATAGCGCAATACGAGCATGACGCTGATCACATGGACGACGGCTATGGAATTGAGGCTGCTGAGAAGCTAGGCGTAAGCGCAGCTCAAGTTTGCAAAACTCTTATGGTTGACACTGGTGAAAAGCGAGTAGTTGGAATTGTTCCAGTAAACGGACGTCTCAATATGAAAGCAATTGCAGGAGCAGTACACGCAAAGAAAGCAAGTATGACAAGCCCAGAAGTTGCGCAACGAGAAAGCGGCTACGTAGTTGGCGGAATCTCACCATTCGGACAAAAAACGCACCATGAAACAGTACTAGATAGTAGCGTAATGCAATTTGATGAGATTCTTGTTTCTGGAGGAAAACGAGGATTGGACGTAGTTCTTAATCCTCAAGATATCGTAACATTATTAAACGCAACTGTAGCTGATATAGCAGCATAAGCAACATAAGCTTTATTACTGCAAATATTGCTACTAACAAGTGATTACTCGCACGAGATTAGTACGTTGACAAATATAACGTCTTGGCAACGTGCGATAATCCCTAAGGTTGTTCATTAATCGTTAAGGAGTGCATTATGGGTATGCGTGGCCGCAAGCGCAAGGCGCGTCGTAAAAAAGCAGCGAATCATGGCAAAAGACCAAATGCTTAAGCTATAAATTCGCTTATACATACTGTAAAGCCCACGTCAATCGTGGGCTTTTTCGTTTTAGCATACTTTTATTCACCAGAATAATCAGAATAATCAGAAAGCTCACGTTTAAGTTGCATGCGAGCGCGGTTAAGTCTGCTCATAACAGTTCCTATTTTTACGCCTTCTTCTTGGGCAATTTGTTTATAAGATTTACCTCGAATAGCGACTTCAATAAAAACTTTTCTACGCTCAGGCGGCAACTTACTAAGCGCAGCAATAATCTCTTGTGGAGCAAACCCTTCTAAATATTCTTGTTCAGCAGAAAGCATTCCTTTTGCGCAATGATTAGAAGCCTCATAAATATCCCAATCATTGTAGTCGCCAGTTTCATCGTTAGCACGTTTAGGGCTTCGTTTTGCTTTCGCGTACTGATTAAAATACAAATTTCGTTCAATCCTGTTAATCCAGGCAGCAAAATTTGTGCCAGGCTGAAAAGTTTCAAAAGATTTAAGAGCACGCTCAAAAGTATCTTGCACTAAATCTTGCGCATCCTGCGCATTTTGCGTAAGACGCATAGCTTGAGTGTACAAAGGATCAACGCAAGTAGATACAAGTTGTTCAAATCTTTTGCGTCGACTTTCCATTGCAGAACTTTGCTTAGTATCTACTAAACGATCACTAAATAAGCGAGCATTACGATTTTTTGCACTTTGTTTTTTAGCTCTTACGCTTTTAGAGCACATAACATTTGTCTTCTCGATTTGCTCACCCATATAGTCAATAATACTTTTACTTTGCACATATCGCTACTGATTTATCGTGTTGCATAGTGTAGCGCAGAGCGAGATGATAACACAGCGCAGCACAATAACGCAGCGCGGCATAGTGTGACATTGCGTGACATTGCGGTAGTATTGTGACTATGCCAACTCATATTCAAGAATTGTTAAATGCTTTAGATTTAGCACCTAAGCAAGCTGAGAATACATTACTTGCTGAATCATGGTTACTTGGTTTCGACACTGAAACTACAGGTGCAAATATTGGTAAAGATGCCATTGTTTCTGCAACTCTAGTATTACGCAATCCTGAACTAGCTCACGATGGAGATGTGGTATCAACTTGGTTAATTAACCCTCATCAGCCTATGAATCCTAAGGCAAGCGAAGTAAATGGTTTCACAGACGAATACCTTCAAGAACACGGCGGAGAGCCTGAAGAAGAACTTGAATTCCTTGCACGCGCAGTAAGCATGGCTCAAGCTAAGAATATTCCACTACTTGCTTATAACGCTCCATTTGATATTTCAATGTTACGTCACGACTTGAAGCGTTGGCATCTTACTGCGCTAGAAGAACGCGCAACTTGTTCAATACATGCACTAAACGCTAATGACATTCTTACTGTTGATCCTCTTGTTATCGATAGAGCTGTTTCTAGAAGATCCGGCAAGCGTACTCTCACTATTACATCTCAATTTTATGGAGTTGAACCAATCGGAGATTTCCACGATGCTACAGCAGACACAGTTGCAGCTCTTGATTTGATTGCTCCAATGAGCAAACTATATGAGTCAGTAAGTTGCATGAGGCTGAATACTATGATGGATTGGCAGCGCGAAGCTTATATTAATTGGCGAGATAGCTTCAATCAATGGCTGCAATCTCACGGACGTGAGCCTATTACTGGAACATGGCTATAAAACATTTGGCGAAAAGAAGTAAATTATGATCATGCATAACACGTTGTCACTAGCAAACGCAAGTGAAATTTTGCAACACTATGGTTTGTTACGCGAAATGATTCAATATTGTAAAGCAGAAGATACTAATAGTGCTAATACTGCTAATACTAAAGAAAAAACTGTAGACTCTACTCATTCTCGCAATGAAATATGGTCTTTAAATCCGTATTATTTCCCAAATATTGATGCAGATGAGTGCTTTACTAACGCAACTTACGATACTCGCGATATTACACCTGGGACACTTCTGTTTATTAAAGGCAATTTTCAGTCGGAATATCTTTTAAATGCAGACAACAAAGGACTTGCTGCATATGTTGCTGAACAAAGCTACGCACAATACACAAAAGCTGTTGGTTTAATTGTTACGGATGCTAAAAAAGCAATGAGCGTGCTTGCAGCAGCATTCTTTGGAAATCCACAAGAAAAACTCACTATTGTTGGAATTACTGGAACTAAAGGCAAAACAACTACAGCCTACTTTACTCACGCTATTCTAAACTCCCATTCGCACGGTAAAGCAGCACTGTTTTCTTCAGTAGATAATTGCGTAGACGGAAAAAATTACGTTGAATCTAATTTAACTACTCCTGAAAGTTTTGATGCTTTCAAAATGATGCGCGAAGCTGTAGATAACGGCATGAAGTATCTTGTTATGGAAGTTTCTTCACAAGCTTATAAGGTGAATCGCGTATATGGTCTTAAATTCGATGTTGCAGCATTCTTAAACATTAGCCCAGACCACATTAGCCCTATTGAACACCCAACTTTTGAAGATTACTTGTATTGCAAACGACAAATTATTGCAAATACTAAGCGTTTAGTACTAAATTCTGATACAGATCACGCAGATCTTCTTTTACAAGATGCAGAACGCAACAATGTGCTCGTAACAACTTTTGCTCGCATTAAAAAAGATGAAATAGAAAGCGACGCTTGCGAAAATGACAATTTCGATGATATTGACGACGATCGCATAAATTATTGCGCTCCTGCTAACGATGATGACTACACAGAATTACTTACTCCTGACTACATTGCAATGCCAGTAGAAAATAGTGAATCACATTGCATCGCTATGCGAGACTCAAGCGAAGACGACGACTATGAAGATAACGACTACGAAGAAGACGTGCACTACTGCCCTATTGACGAATTCGCATTGTCTATTGCAGGAGATTTTAACTACGAAAATGCTTTAGCTGCAATCGCTATTGCAGGAGAATTGGGAATTAATCAAGATACTGATTTACACGCATTACACGCTATTGAGAACGTGAAAATTTCTGGACGCATGGAAGTTTTCAAAGACACGCACTCAAATATGATTGCAGTTGTCGACTATGCGCATAACTACATTTCTACAAAATCAGTTCTTGACTTTGTAGAAGAGCGCTACGGCAAATTTAATCCTCGAATTACGCTAATAACTGGTTCCACAGGAGATAAAGCTGTCGACCGTCGTAAAGAAATTGTTGAAGCAGCGCAAAACCGCATAGAACAGTTTATTTTCACTACTGAAGATACTGATACTGAAGACGTAATGCATATTTGCGAGGATATGCAAAGTTATGTTACGAACCCAAATGTTTCTTCACGCATTATTATCGACAGAGCTGAAGCAATAGAATGCGCTTACAACGATGCTGCAAACAGCGAACAAAAAAATAGAAGATTAAACATTCTTCTTGCTATTGGTAAGGGCGATGAACGTTGGATTAAAAACAAACGAAAGCATGTGCCATATGAGGGTGATTCATTCGTAATAAAGCGTCTTTTTGGTCTGTAATACGCTTATGCGAAAGTATGAAAATATACGAATAAAATAAACGCAATTACTACATAAACTAAATAACAAGCTAGCTAACAAACTAAATAACAAACAAACTAAAAACAAATGAAGAAGATACAAATGAATAATCAACGATTCCAACCTGTGTTACTCGGTAGCGATATAAACGCATACGGCATGGCTAGAGCATTCCATGAAGAATATGGCATTACTTCAATTGCTTTTGCGCACTTCCAACTTTCACCTACGAAATTTAGCAAAATTGTCGATGTGAGAATTGTTCCAGGCTTTGGAGAACTTCCTACATTCCGCAATACAATGCTTAATTTTGCTAAATCATGGCATCAAGAGCATCCTAATACCAAGCTTCTGCTTATTCCTTGCGGCGACGTATATGCGAACCTTCTAAGCCAATGCGGTGATGAATTGCACGAATATTTTGCTTTCCACACATTGCCAAATTCGCTCAATCGCCAGCTTAGCCTTAAAAGCTCATTCTATAAAACTTGTGAAAAATACAATCTTCCTCATCCAAAAACTAAAGTTGTAAACGCTCAAGAAGTAGCAGCGCACGCTTATGAAGATTTGCCATTCAGCTTCCCTATTGCTATGAAACCAGCGAATAGCACTAAATGGCTTGACATTGATTTTGAGGGACGTAAAAAAGCTTTTATTATCAATACTCCGCAAGAACTTGATACTCTTATTCAACGCTCGTACAAAGCTGGCTACGATGACGAAATGATTTTGCAAGACTTTATTCCTGGAGACGACAGCCGCATGCGTGTGCTAAATGCTTACGTTGATAGCGACCATCATGTGCGCATGATGTTTCTAGGACACCCTCTACTGGAGGATCCAACTCCAGAAGCAATCGGAAATTATGCAGCTATTATTCCAGACTATAATGAGGAAGTTTTCCAAAATATTAAAGCATTTTTGGAAGATATACGTTACGTTGGCGTAGCTAATTTTGATATGAAATACGATGAGAGAGACGGAAAATATAAGCTTTTTGAAATCAATTTACGCCAAGGACGTTCAAGCTATTTCGTCACTTTAAACGGATTTAATATTGCTAAATATTTTGTTGAAGATTTAATTGACCATAAGCCTTTTGACGGGAATACTGTGTTCGGCCGTGGAGAAAAGCTGTGGATGGAGATTCCGCGATCGATATTTTGCAATTATGTAGCAGAAGGCGATGAAAAGAAGCGCGGTCTTAATATGATTCGTCGCGGCGATTGGGGCACTACGCTAGAATATAAAAAAGATATGAATCTGCTACGCTGGTTGATGATTCGTCATATGTTTTCAATTTACACAAGACGTTATGCAGAATTTTTCCGCAATAAAGCGTGAAAATTATTACGTAACTTTGAAGGGAATATGAGACAATGAAACGTCCGTTTTTTGCTGTACTTGGCGGCATGGGCACACTTGCAACAGAAAGCTATATTCGTTTACTTAACAAAGAAACGCATGCGCATAATGATCAAGAGTTTTTAGATTATGTGGTGTTCAATGATGCTTCTGTGCCAGATAGAACAGCATATATTGTTGGCGAATCATCCGAAAGCCCATTCCCTACTCTTGCAGACGACATAGCTAAAGCAACTGCGATGGGTGCTTCATTTATTGTGCTCACGTGCAATACTGCGCATTACTTTTACGATAAGTTCCAAGCACTTACCGACGTGCCAATTATGCATATGCCACGTGGTGCTGTAGCTGAAGTTTCTAAACGTTACCCAAAGTCTAAATGTAACCGTATTGGATTCTTAGGTACTGCAGGGTCGCGTAAAGCTGAAGTGTATCAGCGCGCTATAGAAGAAGCAGGATACACATTCGTAGCACCCGACGACGATTTACAAAAACGCATTACATCGCTTATTTATGATGATGTAAAAGGCACAGGCGATCTTAATTTACGCCGTTACGAGTCCGTTTTAAGCGACATGCTCGATCCTGCAGGAGCGTGCCGTTGCGACGCACTTATTTTGGGTTGCACAGAATTAAGCGTGCTTAATGAAGCTTTCCCTCTCCCGCAAATACCGTTAGTTGACGCTCAAGCAGTACTCGTAAAAAATACTGTAGAAAAAGCTAAATCTTTGCGAATTAAGTAGCAAAAGATGGCTTAATTTTCAGGACTCGTCAATATTTGGGTGGATTGCTACGCGCTGATCCTTTGGCTTTTTTAGATCCGGATTCACGTGCTCAACAAGCATTGTGCGCGCGTCTCCTGCAGTGACGAAACTACCGCAAATAAGCACTCCGTGACCATAGCCCACACCAAGCTCATCGTCTTCATCAACTAAATCAACGGCAGTTTGAATAGCATCCGGCAACTCGTCAACACGAATTACGCGATCCTCGCCAAATACGCCTACAGCAATCTTTTCGAGCTCTTCTGGATCCATTACACGGTCGCGCCAAGAATTACGCGTAACAACAATCTTCGTCAAAATAGGCTCAAGAACACCCAAGTATTCTTCAACTTGCTTATCTGCCATCATTGCCACAACGCCAATAAGCTGCTCAAAATGATAGTTTTCTTCAATAGTTTCGCGAAGAGACTCAGCAGCATTCACGTTATGTCCACCGTCAATAATGATCGTAGGCGAAGTACGAACCTGCTCAATACGACCAGGAACCTTAACCTGGCTTAAAGCCTCTGCAACTAAATCGCCATCCAAAGCACCATTTACAGGCAGCACAACCTCTGCAGCGGCAAGAGCTGCCAAAGCATTATGAGCCTGATGTTTGCCAAACTTGTCAACCGGAACATCCTCATAAGTGCCAAGAGGCGTACGCAAAGTAACAACCTGTCCACCAACTGCAGGAGTACGAGACACAACTTCAAGTTCGCCATCTCCATAAGAAGAATCGCGCAATAATGTAGCATGATTGCGCTCCGCAACTTCCTTAATAATTGGCAAAACCTTAGCTTCATGCGGTTGAGGACCCAAAATAACAGTGCAATTTGGCTTGATAATACCAGCCTTCGTGCGAGCAATCTCTTCAACAGTGTTTCCAAGCCATTGCATGTGATCCATATCAACCGGCCCAATAATTGCAGCATCAGCATTCATAACATTGGTGGCATCCCATTCACCACCCATGCCAACTTCCATAACAGCAACATCAACAGGAGCATCCGCAAAAGCCCAAATTGCCATGGCTGTAAGCACTTCAAAAAAGCTCATTTTTGGCTTACCGTCAGCCTCCATGCGAGCGTCAACCATGTCGATAATGTCTTTCATTTGATCCCACACATCAACGAACTGATCGTCACTAATTTCCTGTCCGTCAATCATAATGCGCTCGTTTACGCGCTCCAAATGTGGAGAAGTATATAATCCGGTTCGCAAACCGTATGCTCGACAAATCGACTCAGCCATTCGAGCAGTAGAACCTTTGCCGTTCGTACCAGTTATGTGAATAACACGCATAGACTTCTCTGGATGACCTAAAATATCGAGAATAAGACGCATGCGGTCCAAGTCGAGATTAGTTTTATTATGTTCTGGAGCTCGGCTCATAATATTGCGTTCAATATCAACAATTCGCTCATTATTGCGATTTGGATTTTCAATAGACATAACTACTCCCCCTAATTTTTACGCTCGCTCACTCATTTTCCAACTATCTAGATTAGTTGATACCAACAACACACGCATATAAATATGTTGTGACAATATTCACATAGCAAAAGCGTTTTATACGCACTTTGTAAATTGCGTATAAAATCTTGCTATTTTGCACTAAAAAACTCGCATAAAACACTAAATAAGACTATGTTAGTTTATTGACTGTTTATTTACTATTTGTATAATTTGCGCAAGCAAAAATTAACAAGCAAAAATTAAGGAGCCTCATAATGGCAGAATATACGCCAACTGAGCACGGCGAAGAGCTAAAGGCTGACGGAACACAAAAGACAGAAGATCGTGTAAATAACCGTTCACTTCGTCCAAACAGTGATTCTTTTAAAGATTTTATGACGAATAACTGGGATAACCAGGAGCCAGAAGTTAAGGCTCTTGAATCTAGTAGGTATATTCCAGCTCGTTTAGAGGCTCTTTCAAAACGTTTCCCAGGCGAACGTTTAGTTATTCCTGCAGGACAACCAAAGGTGCGTAATAACGACTGTGATTATGCTTTCCGCCCAGACACTACATTTGCCTACTACACTGGATTAGGTCAAGACTATGAGGCTGGTGCTGTGCTTGTTATGGAGCCAGTCAACAAAGATAGCGAAGAAGCTAAGGCTGGAAAAACACATGTACCTGAGCTTTTTGTAGCTCCACGCGCAGATAACAGCACTTCAGCATTTTATAAGGATCCTCACTATGGAGAATATTGGGTCGGCCCTCGTGCAGGCTTAAAAGAACTTAAAGCAATGACCGGCATTGAAACGCGCGATATTGCAGAACTTGACGACGCTATTGCAAAGAATGTAAGCGACGACGCTAATGGTGAGGGCATTCGCGTGCGAATTGTTCGAGAAACGGATCCTGAGCTTACTGCAAAAGTTGAAACAATGCGCGAAGCAAGTGGATTTACTGATGAAGATGCAAACACTTGCGCAGACGACAAATTGCACGAATTCGCTGCAGAAGCACGAATGCTTAAGGACGACTACGAAATTCGCGAAATGCGCAAAGCTATTGCAGCCACAAAACTTGGTTTTGACCGCATGCTTACGCGTTTGCCTAATGCTTTAGGTCATGAGCATTCCGAGCGCATGATTGAGGGTGCTTTTAATTCTGTTGCTCGCGAGGAAGGGAACGAAGTAGGCTACGACACTATTGTTGCTTCAGGCAAGCACGCACCAATTTTGCACTGGATGCGCAATACTGGCGTTGTTTCCAGCGGAGAATTGCTACTTATTGATGCCGGCGTTGAAGTTAACAGCCTCTACACTGCTGACATTACACGAACTTTCCCAACAAATGGCAAATTCACTGACTTGCAAAAGAAGCTTTACCAGTGCGTTCTTGACGCTCAACAAGCCGGTTTTGAGGCAGCTAAGCCAGGTGCAACCTACTCCGATATTCACCATGCTTGCATGCGCGTTCTAGCCGAACACTTGCACGAATGGGGAATTTTGAAAGTTAGCGTTGAAGAATCACTTTCGCCAGAAGGTCAACAGCATCGTCGTTGGCACGCTTGCGGCGTTGCTCATCATCTTGGTTTGGATGTGCACGATTGCGCACAAGCACGCTATGAGTCTTATCAGGGCGCAAAAATTACTCCAGGAATGATATTCACTATTGAGCCAGGATTATACTTTGCAGCTAACGATTTGATGCTTCCTGAAGAAATGCGCGGAATTGGAATTCGTATTGAAGATGATGTGCTAATGACTGAAAACGGTCCAGAATGGCTTTCTATTGACATTCCAAAGCAAATCGATGATGTAGAAGCATGGATGGCTGAACAAGCTCACAAAAGTGATATTTTCCAACATTAAGCAGCAAATCAAAATAATAGAAAAATATAATAAAACGAAATAATAATATAGTACGCCAGCATAAGCTAAGTTAAACGTACGCAATATGGCACTTATGGTGCGCTCTATAGAAACGTAACACGCATTGCGCATGTTACTTATCGAAAGGGCGCACCATAATTGTTTATATAGCATTTTTACAAGCAAAATTTGCATCAAAATGCTTTTGAAGAAGCGAGAAGATATTTAGTAAAAAGTATAGCTCTACAAATTTGCTGCACTGACGCGCGCGAAAGGAATATTTATGACTAAGCCAATTGTTCTTTCACTCGGCGAACTTTTATGGGATTTACTCCCACACGGAAAACGTGTTGGCGGAGCGCCAGCAAATTTTGCATATCACGCACAGTGTCACGGAGCGCAAAGTTGCATGATTAGTGCTGTTGGTCAAGACCAACTCGGCGATGAGCTGATTGACAAAGTAAACAAAGCTGGCATCGCTTCAATTATTCAACGCAACGCTTGGCCAACAAGCACTGTAGAAGTAACACTAAAAAATGGAATACCAGAGTACACTATTCTACGAAATATAGCATGGGATCATATTCTTTACACTCGAGAACTCATTGATTTAGTAGAACGAGCAGATGCAGTATGTTTTGGCACTCTAAGCTTACGTTCTCAAGAAACTCACGACACAATTTTACAATTGTTAAAGCATACTAAGCCTGGAGCAATGAAGTTCTTCGACATTAATATTAGAAGCGATCACTACTCTAAGGATCTTATTGACACATTACTTCAAGAAGCCACAGTATTTAAGCTTAACGATTCGGAACTATTCTTATTGCGCGACATGTTCAATATTCGCGACACTTCAGACGAGGAAGCTTGCAAGTGGTTCCAAGCTCGTTATGCACTAGATTATGTGATTCTTACAGGCGGCTCTACTTTTAGTACGATTACTACTAGCACTGGAGAAAGCTCAACTATCCCAACCCCACACGTTGACGTTCTTGACACAGTTGGTGCTGGGGACTCGTTCTCAGGAACATTCACAGCGCATATTCTTAAAGGAGAAAGCTTACAAGAGGCGCATCGCGCAGCTGTTAATACTGCAGCATTCGTGTGCACTCAAGAAGGAGCATGGCCTAAGTATCCAAAACAAATACCAGATTACTTGTCATTGGCAGAAAATAACAAATAG
>NZ_LXJL01000100.1:0-6853 GCF_001641215.1 Gardnerella sp. 30-4
ATAAAAATTAATGATTTTTCATCAAGATTGCATGCAAGGCGAGAAAAAGTAGCCGAAAACGCTATTTAGCAAAAGTGCCTTAAAAGTCGTTCTGTTGTCCTAGAATATCAACGAATTGCGCGTGAAAAATGCGTGCGATTGACGTCGTTTTTTGCGCGTTTTATTTATGTTTTAATCGCGTAAGTTTATCGACGCCACACAAGTCCAGGTCTGCACATTAGTAACGCAAGACCCCGATAGAAAAGGACAATTATGGCTGAAAATACCATCTCCATCACCGTAAACAAGGAACGCAAGGAGGTGGATGCAAGCTTCACTGGCGCCCAACTTTTCGCGGAAGATAAGAATATTATTGCCGTGCGTTTAAATGGCGAGTTGCGTGATTTGTACACGCCTCTTCATGACGGCGATACCGTGGAATCAGTAGCCCTTGATAGTGAAGATGGCATCGCAATCATGCGTCATTCCGCTACTCACGTGATGGCTCAAGCTGTTCAAGAAATTCGACCAGACGCAAAGTTGGGCGTAGGTCCTGTAATTAAAGACGGCTTCTACTACGATTTCGATGTTGATACTC
The DNA here is from genome assembly GCF_001641215.1 of Gardnerella sp. 30-4. NCBI lineage: Bacteria > Bacillati > Actinomycetota > Actinomycetes > Bifidobacteriales > Bifidobacteriaceae > Gardnerella > Gardnerella sp. 30-4. Next base: position 578 of record NZ_LXJL01000100.1, read on the forward strand.
CATTTACGCCAGACGATTTGAAGCAAATCGAAAAGCATATGCAGCGCATTATTAAAGAGTCTCAAAGCTTCCGTCGTCGCGTTGTAACTGAAGATGAAGCGCGCGCTGAAGAAGCAAATCAACCTTATAAGTTGGAGTTGATTGGGGATAAGGAAGCTGCTCTTGATCCGGCTGCTGCTGGCGAAATTAGCAAGCATGAGCTTAGCATGTACGACAATTTGGATCGCGAAGGCAATAAAGTTTGGAGCGATTTGTGCCGTGGACCTCATTTGCCAAACACTCGCTATATTAAGGCTTTTAAGCTTGAGCGTGTTGCTGCAGCTTACTGGCGTGGCTCGGAGCATAATCCTATGCTTCAGCGCATTTACGGAACTGCTTGGCCTAGTAAGGAAGAGCTTAAAGCTTATACAACTCGCATGGAAGAAGCTGCTAAGCGCGATCATCGTAAGCTTGGCCAAGAAATGGATTTGTTCTCATTCCCAGATGAGATTGGTCCAGGCTTAGCAGTGTTCCATCCAAAAGGTGCTGCAATTATTAACGCAATGGAAGATTATTCCCGCGAACAGCATCGCAAGCATCACTACAGCTTCGTACAAACTCCGCACATTACTAAGGGTGGCTTGTATGAGACTTCCGGCCACTTGCAGTGGTACAAGGATGGCATGTATCCTCCAATGAAGCTTGACGAAGAGCGCGACGAAAACGGTAACGTAACTCGCCAAGGTGCTGACTACTACTTGAAGCCAATGAACTGCCCAATGCATAACTTGATCTTCAAGTCTCGCCAGCGTTCTTATCGCGAGCTTCCTTTGCGCTTGTTTGAGTTTGGTACTGTGTATCGCTACGAAAAGTCTGGCGTTGTGCATGGGTTAACTCGTGTTCGTGGCTTGACTCAGGATGATTCGCATATTTACTGCACTCGCGAGCAAATGCGCGATGAGTTGAAGAGCTTGCTTAACTTTGTGCTTGGTCTTCTTAAAGACTTCGGTTTGAACGACTTCTACTTGGAGCTTTCCACTAAGGATGAGCACAAGTTCGTTGGTTCCGACGAGATTTGGGAAGAAGCAACTAATACTTTGGCAGAGGTTGCTAAAGAGTCTGGTTTGGAACTCGTGGACGATCCAGGTGGAGCTGCATTCTACGGCCCGAAGATTTCCGTGCAAGCTCGCGATGCAATCGGCCGCACTTGGCAGGTTTCTACTATTCAGCTCGACTTCAACTTGCCTGAGCGCTTTAAGTTGGAGTACATTGCGGCTGACGGTAGCCACCAGCGTCCTGTGATGATTCACCGCGCACTCTTTGGCTCTATTGAGCGTTTCTTCGCTATTTTGCTTGAGCACTATGCAGGCGCATTCCCAGCATGGTTGGCTCCAGTTCAGGTGACTGGCGTTCCTGTTGCAGATGAGTTCGCTCCACACTTGCAAAAGTTGATTAGCGATTTGGAAGAGAATATGGTTCGTTGCGAAATGGACAACTCTGACGATCGCTTCGGCAAGAAGATTCGTAACGCTTCTAAGTCTAAAGTGCCTTTCACTTTGATTGCTGGCGAAGAGGATGTGAACAACAATGCTGTGAGCTTCCGCTTCCGCGATGGCAGCCAATTGAATGGCGTTCCTGTTTCGCAAGCTAAAGAGTGGATTTTGTCCATCATTAAGCAGCGCGTTCAGGTCAATACTGCAGAAGATTTTGAGCGCTACACTAAGTAGCATAAGCTATTTAAGTTATGTAACTTAAATAACGTTACTTAAGCAGCACAGTTTCGCTTGAAAATTAAATTGCAATAAATAAACGAAATAAGCAAAAGCCCACACTTCTTAAAGTTGTGTGGGCTTTTGTGTGTATTACAGCCGATTGACTAATATGGGATTGTTTATTGAACCCAAGTTTTATTTGCTTGATTACGCTAGGAAGGTTGCATTCAATGTTGGAATCATTACGCAGTGGGTTTAAGCGCACTATTTCTCCAATTGCAAAATTGCTAGTCCGATTAGGCATAAGTGCTAACTGTGTAACAATTGTCGGCACAATAGCTGTAGTTATTATTGCTTTTGTTACTGCTTTTACTAAACAGTTTGTTGTTGGCACTATATTTTTAACTATTTTTGTGCTTGCAGACAGTTTAGATGGTTCTGTTGCTGCTTTGACAACAGGCGGCACAAAATTTGGTGCATTTCTTGACTCAACTCTCGATCGCATTGCAGACTGGTCATTATTTTCCTCTGTATGCATTTGTTTGTATGAAGCTCACGAAAAAAATATGTGCACTTGGATTTCAACTTTGAATGGCAATGCAATAAAGTATGTAGGATTATTAAGCTGTTTGGTTGCTCTTATGGCAGCTTTCATAACTTCATACACTCGCGCTCGCGGTCAGTCAATAAATGTAGATCCTAAAAAAGGTTTAATAACTCGTGCAGATAGAGTTGCCGTGATTCTTGTTGCTATGGGGCTTGTTGGTCTTACAAATCAACTTTTTTGGTTGAGTTTTGCTATGATTCTGCTTGCTGTTGGCGGTATTATTACAGTTTTCCAGCGTATTTTTGAAGTAAAGCATGGGCTTGATATAAAAGATAAATAAAATTTGTCGCGAAAGCGCAATAAAATCGTTTCGTTTGGTTAACTGTACGTTTTAGGAGTATCATGTCAGGTCATTCCAAGTGGGCGACTACAAAGCACAAGAAGGCCGCTATCGACGCAAAGCGTGGCAAGCTTTTTGCCAAGCTTATTAAGAACATTGAAATTGCTGCACGTTTGGGTGGTGGCGATCCTGATGGTAACCCTACGCTGTACGATGCCATCGTTAAAGCCAAGAAGGCTTCCATGCCTGCTGACAACATCAAGCGCGCTGTAAAGCGTGGTTCTGGTGAAGAAGCTGGCGGCGCAAACTATGAAGAAATCGTTTACGAAGGTTACGCTCCTGCAGGTGTTGGATTGATTATTGAATGCCTTACTGATAACCGTAATCGTGCTGCTGCTGATGTGCGTTCAACTCTTACTAAGGGCAACGGTTCTTTGGCGACAAGCGGTTCCGTGAGCTTCAACTTCGAACGTAAAGGTTTGATTGAGGTTCCATCCGAAGGCGTTGACTACGATAAGCTTTTCGAAGTTGCAGCTGAAGCTGGAGCTGAAGATGTTGCTGATGATGGTGATGTTTATTCTGTTTACACCAATTCCAGTGATTTGGTAACTGTGCGTAAGGCTTTGCAGGAAGCTGGTTTCGACTATGATTCTGCAGATATCATTATGCATCCAAACAATGAGGTTGAATTAAGCTTCGAAGATGCTCAAAAAGTTTCTCGCTTAATCGATAATCTCGATGACTTGGACGATGTTCAGAATATTTACAGCAACTGGACCGCTTCAGATGAGGTTATGGCTCAGCTTGAGGAAGATGAATAGTCTCCTATGATGATTTTGGGCGTTGACCCCGGGCTTACTCGCTGCGGGGTCGGCGTGATTGAAGCCGGCGTCTCGCGTCGGCTTTCTTTTATTCACGTCGATGTGTTGAGGTCTGAGCCTGATCTTTCGCAAGATTTGCGACTTTTAAAGATTTATAACGGATTAGTTGAAAAAATTGAGCGTTTTTCGCCTGATACTGTGTCTATTGAACGTGTTTTTGCGCAAGAAAATCGAAATACTGTTCTTGGCACTGCACAGGTTGCTGGTATCGCAATGCTTGCTGCAGCTCAGCGCAATATTCCTGTTGCTTTACACACTCCTACTGAAGTTAAACTTGCTGTAGCTGGAAACGGAAAAGCTCAAAAACCTCAAGTAGAGCGCATGGTAGCGCGATTACTTGGTCTTAATGTTTTGCCTACTCCTGCTGATGCTGCCGACGCTTTAGCTCAAGCTATTTGTCATGCTCTTCGTCCTTCTGGTGCTTTACAAGGTGGCGAACGCGAGCAGCATCTAACTGCTGCGCAGAAACAATGGGCTTTAGCTCAAGCTCAGGCGCGTAAATCTTCTTCTGTCGTTCGAGACATGTAGGATATTAATAGAACAGATGTTCTATTATAATTGTATTTGACTTTATGTGCTTTAAGTTATGAGTTTTTGTTAAGTAGGAGTGAGCTTATGATTGGAATGCTTGTTGGGCAAGTTGCGTCAATTGATGCTCGTTCTGCGCTTATTGTTGTTTCTGGAGTTGGCTACGAGACTTATATGCCTTCTCAAGATTTGTCTTCTTTGCATGAAGGGCAGGAAGTTCGCGTTTATACGTCGCTTCAAGTTTCGCAAGATGCTTTAACTCTTTATGGTTTTACAACTCAAGCTGCTAAACGAATGTTTTTGCAAGTGCAAAAAGTTAGTGGAATTGGTCCTAAAGTTGCTCTTTCTATGCTTTCAACTTTGAATGTTGATCGTCTTTTACAAGCTATTTCTGAGGGAGATGTAACTTCTCTTTCTTCTGCGCCTGGTTTAGGGAAAAAGGGTGCGCAGAAGATTATTTTGGAATTGAAGGGTTCTCTTGATCCTTCAATACTGGCAGATAGTTCTAATGATTCTACTCAATCTAATAAGCAGATTGTTGATTCTAGCGTGCAATGCGTCATAGAGGGTCTTGTTTCATTGGGTTGGAGACAAGTTGACGCTCAAAGAGCAGTTGAGCAAGTCTGTGCAGAGAATAATATTTCAACTCCTATATCTGATGCAGATTTGCCTAATGTCTTACGAATGGCATTAGCTTCACTTGATAGAGGTAGGTAATCATGTTTGTAAAGAATCTAGTATTGGGGGAGTTGAAGTGAGTGAAAAGTATGCTTCTGCGCTAAATACTGGTGTTGCTGAAGAATCCTTACGCATGGTTTCTTCAACTCCTTTAGGAAATGAGCAACTCAGTGATGAGGAGCTTCGTCCTCACGCATTAGAAGGTTTTATTGGCCAACCAGTTTTAAAAGCGCAATTGCAACTGTTTTTAGATGCTGCTAAAAAGCGTGATGTTGCGCCTGACCATATGTTATTGGCAGGCCCTCCTGGATTGGGAAAAACTACATTAGCAATGATTGTTGCTAATGAATTGCAAGTTCCTATTCGAATTACTTCAGGTCCTGCTATCCAGCATGCTGGAGATTTAGCTTCTATACTAAGCGCGCTTGATGCAGGTGAGGTGTTGTTTATTGACGAAATTCATCGTTTGCCTCGTGCTGCAGAAGAGTTGCTTTATATTGCTATGGAAGATTTTCGCGTTGACGTTATGGTGGGTAAAGGTCCTGGCGCCTCATCAATACCGTTAACTCTTCCTCGTTTTACCGTAGTGGGAGCTACTACTAGGGAAGGAATGTTGCCTTCTCCATTGCGTGCTCGTTTTGGTTTTACTGCTCATCTTGATTTTTATCCTCACGAAGAGCTTGAAAAACTTATTGAACGATCTGCTAAAGTCTTAGGGATTCGTCTTGTTGATCAAGCTGCTAAAGAGCTATCATTGCGCTCTCGTGGCACTCCTCGTATAGCGAATCGTTTGTTGAGGCGTGTCAGAGATTGGGCTATTGTGCATGATTTGTCAGAAGTAAATCATGAAGCTGTTGTTGAAGCGTTAGCTTTATACCAGATTGATACGCAAGGTCTTGATCGACTTGATATTGCAGTTTTGAAGGCTATGGTTTGTCAGTTTAACGGTGGACCGGTTGGTCTTAATAATTTAGCTGCAATGGTTGGTGAAGAAGCTGAAACTGTTGAAACAGTATGTGAACCATATTTAGTGCGTGAAGGATTCTTAATTCGCACTCCTAAAGGTCGTGTTGCAACTAGTAAAGCTTGGAAACATTTGGGCTTTAAAGAGCCTAGTAATGTCAGTGAGCTAGCTTAAAATAATTAACTTGGACGGCATTTCGACCGTCTTAGGGTTGGATACTTAAGGAGTTTACTTTGCCTCAATTTTTCCAGCAGTATGGCATGCTTATTATTCTCGTTGTAGCAATGGTTTGCATGATGATGTTCCAGACTCGCAATGCTAAGAAGCGTCAAGCTGAAATGCGTTCCTTCCATGAATCTTTGGAGCCAGGCACTGAAATTATTACAATTGGCGGCATTATCGGCAAGATTGTAAGCGTAGATACGCAGTATGAAGAGATTGTTATCGATTCAGAAGGTAGCTTGATGCGAGTATCTTTCCGCGCTGTAAACAGATTGTATGTGCGTCCAGCGTTTATTAGCGATGAAGAGGCAGAAGCTGCACAAGCAGAAGAAGCTAAGCAGGATGATGCAAATAAGTCTGTAAACGAAGATAACAAGCCAGTATCAGAATCTGCAGAATCTGAAAAGTAATAACTTTTATTCCAT
>NZ_LXJL01000101.1:0-6480 GCF_001641215.1 Gardnerella sp. 30-4
GTTTACTTACTTTCTTGCGTGCACATGACGGCTGCGAGTTTTAAACGTTACAGCACCGCTTGCAAGCAGCACCATAAACGTCACAACCATGCCAATCACACTGCTACCAGTCATCGCCAAATCAGAAGTCATCTTCTTGGCGGCAGACTTAGCGGCAGCCTTCTGCTTTGCAGCAGCGTTAGCATTCGCAGCACTTGCGTTGCCATTGGCAGAACTTGCGTTGCCATTGGCAGCGGCATCGCCGGATGCAGCGGATGCGCCTGCATTAGTAGAATCCGCATCATCCTTTGAGGACGACTCCGAATTATTACTGGAATTACCTCCAGTAGTGAAGGATTTTCCACCATGACTACCGCCGTGGTTGCTACTATTGTTACCCCCACGGTTACCGCTGTGATTACCACCACGGCTACCACCATGATTCTTATCGCGGCTATTATTGTTGGTATCACCGCTTGCATTACCGCTAGTATTACCGCTGGTATTACCGCTGGTATTACCGCTGGTATTACCGCTAGTGCTGCCACCGTTGTTGCCACTATCCTTACCGTGACCTGAGCTTCCACCTTCGCTGTTACCAGCGTTACCAGCGTTACCAGTATTACCAGAGTTACCAGTATTACCGCTACCACTCTGGTTCTGATTATTCTGATTATTTTTATTATCAGAATCAGTTTGGCTGCCACTATCAGAAGAAGCAGAGGAAGATACAGACACCTCTCCAGAAGCAATCTGGTTACCATTTGCATCCATAAGTAAGATTGTGTGCTTACCTGAATATCCGCTAGGAATCAAAACCTTGAAATAGTACTTACCGTTCTCATCAGTACGCACTGTCACATATTCATGACCATCTTCACCCTTAAGATCCTTAGGATCAGAGTAAATGAACGCATACATGCGAGCATTGGCTTCAGCATTCTTCAAAGCTGCAGGCTTTCCAGAAATATAAATCTTTACTTCCTTTCCAGCTGTAACATTCTTGGTTTCTAATCCAGCAAGAGACTTTAGAATCTTTTCTGTAGAAGCAGGAGGAATTGGGGCAGAATCAGTTTGGGTTGATTCATTCTTGGTTCCTGGATTCTTTGGCTTAGCCGGATTCTCGCCAGGCTTCTTCGGATCCTCGCCAGGCTTCTTCGGATCCTCACCAGGCTTCTTTGGATCTTGACCAGGCTTAGACGGATCCTCGCCAGGCTTCACACCATGCTTCACTTTGAATGTATATGCAGTAGCTCCCTTTGCATTATCACTTGTGGCACTTGCTGTATTACCGGCAAAATCGGTCGCCTCAATGGTGATAGTGTGAGAACCATCAGTCAACTTATTAGTAGGAATCTTCAACGTTAATGTTGTAGAACCTGGCTTATCTGGAGTTGGATTATCGTTAACCTTAGAAACATCCACTAATGTGTTCTCTACTGCTGTAGTTGGAAGATAATTTTCTGTATACGCTACTGGACGACCATCAACCATAACGCGCAAAGACTTCAAATTATCATCTGTTGCTTTAACAGTAATTTCGTGACCATCATCGATTTCTTCACCTTCAACCAAACCTGCTTCAACAGTAGGATCCGTTTCGTCAAGAACAACTGGAATCACACCAAGTAAATGAGATTCAACCTGATCACTTAAGTGCAGCAGCAACTTATCACCATTGTCTACTGGAATGTCAGTTGAGAATTGGCGACGAGTTGTTTCTTTACCATTCGTATCCAAAGTGTAGAAATCACCAACGGAATCGTTGTTAATTCGCAAAGTTTGACCGAAAGCATCATCCGACACATTGCCGCTGAAAGTCACGGTGTCACGATTGGTGAACAACGTGTGACCATACAGCTTTGGAGTATCGAAATGTGCTGTTGGAGGCGTAATGTCGAAGTAGAATGCTGCAGGAGTATCGATTACATTCGTTTCATCGTCTTCATCAGCATCTTCGTCAGTTGGCTTAGTGTTCACCTGCAAGCGGAAATCATTTATACCCGGATGCATTGGAAGCTTCACACTAAACTTTCCGTCCTTAATTTCAGCACGCAATGGGTTTGGAGTTACAAGATTTTTAGTTGTAGCATCAAAACGCGAAGCTGGAGTAAACACCACGCTAGTCACCTTGGAACTCACATCACCTTGAGCAACAAAGTAATCAGAGCCAATAACGTCTGGACCATAATTCTTCTTATGAATTAACCACGCATAAGAACCCATAGAGCCAGCATTAGTAAGCACGAAATCTTTTGTTGCAGCTGCAGGTTTAGGCGTAGGAGTTGAACGACCAGCGAGAGCCAAACCTATAGTTGTAGTGTTTTCAGCAGAATCAGTAGCTACAAGAGTTACCATAACAGCTTTAGCGGCAGGAGTAATAACTGTTTTGAAACTACCGTCTTTGCCAACAGTTACTACTTCTTCAGTTTCTTTACTAGCTACAGCTGTATCTGCTTTCTTTACATTGGCATTAATATTCGCTGTTGAAGTTGTATTAGCTCCAGAAACAGCTTTAGTAGCAGAACCAGAAGCATGATTGTTTACAGAACCAGCAACTGCATTAGCTGGAGTAGTGTTGTCAGCAGCCTTCTGATAAGTAAGCTTTAGCTTTACAGTATCTCCAGGAGTATCAGTTACTTTACCAGCAACAGTTACTTTACCATCTGAACTTACAGGCAAATTACCCTTATCATCTAAACCATTAACAGTAATCTTAGGTGTTTGCGCGTTGAACGTTAGCTTAAGTTCCTTATTGCCAATATGATTACCTTTACTATCAAAAGCTTTAAGCATTACAGTATTTTCGCCATTTTTCAGTGGCACAAACGCATAGAAAGTATTCTCACCCTTGCGCTTTTTAGCTAATTTGACTTCCTGATTTTTACCGTCTTTAGGAGTCACATAAGCTTTTATAGAAGCAACATCTTTAGTGAGATATCCCTCAAGATAGAACTTACCATTAATATCTGGGTTAGTCTTACTTTCTTCTAACTGATTTGCTTTAATTTGGTGAGAAGTAAGTTTTTGTTCATTTGGAATAATAAACTTCTTGTTCTTCTCAGGTTTTCCTGAACCATTCGGGACATATGTGTCGAATACCTTCTTAACCTCAGTTGGATTCATAGCATTGTCTCGAACAAGCACATCTATGTATTGAGCTTCATTACCAATGTGAATAGACTTGCACACTCGCGTACGAGTTGCTTCATTCAACGGGCATTGAGTGTCTTCATCACCATAGTTCAAAGCATCCTTTACACCAGGAAGATGAATAGTTGGCACGCCAGGATCAGGACTCAATTCATCACTAATAACAATCTTCACATTGCCTTTATCATCACGATCAGATACTGTGACCTTAGGTCCATGATTATCGATTGCTACCTTCATATCATAAGTTTGCCAATCAAACTTATCTCCTAAGCGAGCTTGAATACGATACGTGTACCATCCATCAGGAAGAATGTCAAACCTACTTGTTTTTGGATTCCACACAGACCCGTCGAAATTTCCAGCTAAACCATCTGTTGTTCCAGCATTAGCAATAGTAGAACGATGCACATTGTGTTCCGTTCCAAGAACAATCTTAGTTTTATTATGAGAATCCAATACAGAATACTTTATGTCAGATGCACCGCGGAATATAGCCATAGATGGAACAACATAATCCATCCAGCCATCTTGATTTGCAGGTGAAAATTCGCCAAGTACATAAGGTTTAGTTTCATTATTAACCGGAAGTTTACCCATAAAACCAGCTACCGAAAGCAACGATGTCGTAAGATCACTATGTTTTGCACTATAGCTTTCTCCCGGTTTTACCATTATAGGTTCAGCATTCCAATCTCCAACAAAACCAAGGTATGGCACAGAAACATCTGGTTGAGAATCAGTGAGCGATTCAAATCGCACCCAACCTTCAATATAATGATTGCCTTCAGAACGATTTGGGCTTAATGTAAACTTAACATCAGCGGTTTTCCCAGGCTTTACTGTAACATTACGCGTTTTTGATTGCAACGTTTCAGTATTACTAATAGATGTTACTGTATCTTTATTAACCTCATTAGACTCATTTACAACATCCTGATCTGGGACAGCAAATTTTACTGGCTTCTTACCATAATTATGTAAAGTAACTGTAAAGTTGCGATTAGAATTCACGTTTTTAAGAGCAACGTACGAATTGCCGTTTACTGTTGCAATCACGTCAGTAGCAACAGCTTTATCTACCTGAGCTAAGCCAGCGCCGATTTGACGAGGAGCATAAGGAATTTTCTTACTATTTGCAGAATCTTTATGTCCAATAATACTTGCTGTATTCATTAATGCTTGGCTTACACGAGTAACCATTTCAGACTTTTTAAGATCAGGGAAACGCTTCTTATAGCTTTCCATCACCAACGCTGAAAGACCGGAAACGTTTGGAGCAGCCATGGAAGTACCAGACATGCTGGTGTACTTATTTCCATTCTGCGTGGACCAAACATTACCACCGATACCAGCAATCTGAGGTTTAAAATCAAATTCTGGAGTTGGACCCCAAGAAGTAAAGCTAGAAGGCTTACCGTTATCTGGATTAACAATAGTAGTGAATTGGTTCGTGAAAGCTATCTTCACTTTCTCGCCTTTATGTAAAGCATCAAGAATTTGCAAGGCATACGAACGAGGGATGGACGCACCAAAGCAATTTTTGATTTTTTCCAATCCACCCATTCCTAGGAATAAGGATGAATCTTTGTCGTGATTGTAAACAATCACACCTTTAGCTCCCCTAGAAATCGCATTATTAAACTTTTCAGTAAAAGTGACTCCACCACGTTCTACAAGAGCATACTTATCTGCAAGATCAAGATCTTTAACATCAGCTTTAGTAGCTTTTTTAGCATCCACAAGTTCATGCTGAGATAGTGCATCTGTTAAAGAACCAATAGAATAGCTGTACGGCAAAGTATGTGACTTGCCATCTTTTCCAACCCAATTTGCAGACTGCTGAGTAATGTTGGAATTTTCTACAGAAGCAACGCTGAAAGCAGAAGGATAAGAAGATGGCGAGCCGAGAGTTGCATCATCCCACTTGCCTAAACTATCATCTATGCCACCGCTTTCAGAGAAGTTCAAGCCGGAGTTTCCTGCAGAAATAACTGGAAGCACACCAGCTTCGCGAGCCTTCTTTAACGCGACACTAGTAGCACTTGACGTTCCACCGAAACCGTTATCTGAGCCAAGAGACATGTTAATAACGTCTGCGCCAAGCTTTACAGAATCTTCGATTGCAGCAACAATATCAACATCACGAGCACCATGCGAACCTGGCACATTTGAGAAGACTTTCATAGCGAGCAGCTGAGCGTTTGGAGCTATGCCATCAACACGATGATTTTCAGATGCTGGAGCACCATTTTCATCGCCGTTAGCAGCCACAATACCGGCAACGTGCATACCGTGCTGTTCACCATTAGCGTCTGTGAAATTAGTATTTTCATCAGCGTAATTGAAACCTGCAGGAACTTTATCTGTTGTATTTCCTTTACCAGTTGGCTTCAAGCGAATATTCTTTTTTGCTGAAGCGTCAAGCTTCATATCTTGATGATTTGGATCGATGCCCGTATCGATAATAGAAACAAGCATTCCGGTTCCATCGAGGTGATGCTTTTTAAACACCGTCTGCACGCCTTGTAAATCGCGAGCATAATTTTCCATTGGATGATATAAACGTTCTTTTGCGACAGAAACTACACCTGGCTCACGTTTCAAATCTTGAACGTGTTTTTCAGGGAGAGTAGCTTCAAAAGCACTCATTAAATAACCAACCTGGCGACGAACCGTCATATTGTACTTTGACTTTACGCGGTTAATTAAAACATTCTGCTCATGAATGTTGGCTTTTTCGTCAGCATCCGTGAGTTGCGAACGATAATTTTTCAACGTAACAACAACAGTTACTTGAGCATTTGAATTTTTATTAAATTGATCTTTTTTACTGTAATTCTCAAAAGCTTTAGCAAGAGTTGGATTAACATGGCGTAAATCTTCTATAGACTTAATCTCACTATTAGCTTTTAAAGATGAATCAAGCATCTTAGAGACAAGTGCATTGCCATCTTTTTTAGTTTCATTATCATTTTTTGCAAATGCCGCAGGAACTTGCCCAAGCGGTACCATAAGCGTCGCCGCAGCCACGCCTAATGCTGCTAAACGAGTCAGATATGACGTTCGTTTGAACTTCATAAACATACTCTCCTTCAAAATGGTGGTTGTTATCCCGGAAAAATTTCGGTTCTAGCTATAACAAACTCATGCCAGCTGCCAAAACATTTCATACTGACTGCCAAAATCTTTCATACGGGTGTAAATATTTTTGTTACGCTGGTTTGAATCATTTCCGCTAAATATCGCACAAGAGGCATACCCCCCCCCATGCAAACAGCAAATAATGGTGCATTTTTGCAAGTGCAACAAAATATTTTTCATATACTCTAGCACTTGTTTAAAGAG
>NZ_LXJL01000102.1:0-6263 GCF_001641215.1 Gardnerella sp. 30-4
ATATATTTTTACTCAACATTTGTTTATATTTCGCGCAAAAATAACGGCACGCCGCTAGCTTAACGTGCAATGCTTGCACTAATCTAGAAGGTATGGATCTTCATGTTTTACATCATCCGCTGGTGGACCACAAGCTCACCGTTTTGCGAGATAAGAATACACCTTCTAACATTTTCCGCGAGTTGGTTTCCGAATTGGTAACCCTCGAAGCATACGAAGCAACCCGCAATTTGGAAGTTAGCGATCGCGAGATTGAAACTCCTATTTGCAAGATGACTGGCAAGCATTTGAACCGCCCACGCCCAATGGTTGTGCCGGTTTTGCGCGCTGGTCTTGGCATGCTCGACGGCATGACTCGCCTTCTTCCAACCGCTGAGGTTGGATTCCTTGGCATGAAGCGCGACGAGCAGACGCTCGATATCATCACTTATGCCAACCGTTTACCAGAAGATTTAACTGGCCGTCAGTGCTTCCTTCTTGACCCAATGCTTGCCACTGGTGGCACTCTTATTGCTGCTACACACTATTTGGCTGAGCGCGGTGCTAAGGACGTTACTGCTATTAACATTTTGGCAGCTCCAGAAGGCTTGGAACGCCTGGAGAAGGAGATTGATCCTTCTATTGACTTTAAGGTTGTTGTTTGCGCTGTTGATGAGCATTTGAACGACAAAGCTTATATCGTTCCAGGTCTTGGCGACGCCGGCGATCGCTTGTATGGCTTGATTGACTAATAGTTACTAACCAAATCAAGCGAAAGCTAGAATCAAAAACTACAAAAAGCCTGCTGATTTTGCAACACTTTGCAAGTTCAGCAGGCTTTTGTGTTTAGCGTTGACAAATTTTGCGCAGATAAATCTCTTTACCGCGGACGAGTTACGGCCACTTCGCGAGCGCGCTCTGCTAATTCGTCTAGTTTAGCAATTTCCGCGCGTTGAGAATCAGTCTGCTTTGGCGAAAATTCGCCGTAACGATTTTGCGCAGCAGTACGGATTAAAAAGTCAGCCAGACGCGGATTTTTTGGCAAAACTGAGCCGTGCATATAAGTGCCAATAACATTGTATTTGCGCGCTCCTTCCGTGTGATCCTTGCCATTATTACCGCAATTTTCACTATCAACCGAGCCAAGTGGCTGAGTATCACCCTCCAAGCTTGTTCGTCCAGAATGGTTCTCATAGCCCACAATATCGCCAAAATCGTCGCTATGTTCCACAAGATTTCCAATCATGCGCACATCTTGACCAACCGTATGCTCACCAAGTATTCCAATTCCTTTAAGCTTTTGACCCTCAACGGTTTCAAAATACTCTCCAAAAAGCTGGTAAAGTCCACAAATCATAAGCATTGGAACGCCATCTTTTGCAAGCTCACGAATCGCGTCCGCGCGCGCAAATAAATCTTCAGTAACTCTGCTTTGCCCATGATCTTGACCACCGCCGCCAAGAATCATATCCACGCGCTCTGGCCATAAATCGCCAACGTTGTACTCGTGAAGCACTGGCTTGTAACCGTACAATTCCGCTCGGCGCATAATCGTAAGCACATTGCCGTAGTCGCCGTAAATATTCATGTCTTTTGGATATAGCGACACAATATGTAGCACGCGATTTTCGTTTTCAAAAGTAGCATTTGCTTTACTAATATCACTGGAACCATTCATGACAATTACTTCCCAACTCCAACGTCTTTAACTTCCGCAAGTTGCGCTAAAGCCGCGCGCACGCGAAGCATGGCAGTATATGTGCAATATATGCGTTTAGCATTTTTAGCGTTGCCACTAAAATCGCCGTTTACAAAAGCTTTAGCATCTTCTTCCAAATCCGTATTCACATTGCGAGCCGAGACTTTATCGTATTGCAGACGCAAAGCCATATCCCATGCGCGAGTACCAGAAACGCACTCAACTCCAGTGCCGCTAAAGCTTGCAAAATCAACGTCCCACAGCCAGCTCATGTCTCTACCGTCCGCATATTCGTCACAAATTGCAATCATAGTATCGTGATTTTGCGGATGATCCGAAGCGATTGCAAGCCTAAAACCAATAGGATTCTTCACTAAAACAAGCTCAACAGGAGCACCATTAACTTCAATTACTTCGCCTCTACCAAAAGCAGGAGTTACGTGCGAAATCGCTTCCATAAGCGCATCGTCATCAAATTTTTGCAGCGCAGAATTTTGTTTTGCAGCGTCCGCCAAGATAGCGCGAACTACTGTTGCTGCAGCAGCAGCGTTGAAAATATTGTAAGCACCGTCAAGTTTTACAGATGTGGTTTTACGCTTGCCATCAAGTATAAACTCAGCCTCATGGTCTCCAACTTTTGAAAGCACAACGTCTGCTTTAGGAAGATTGTTAGCCTTGCTTTCTGCAGCATCTTCGCAATTTTCGCTTTTTTCGGAACTATTGTGCAAATCATCATCCGTCGGGAACATGCTTTTTACAGCGTCATCCAAACCAAAATACCGCACACAAGTCCCGGAAGGAACAACTTTTGCAAGCGCGCAAATACGTGGATCCTCACGGTTTAGCACTACCGTTCCTTCGGTTGCTTCAGCCACGTTGCTTAATAGTTTTGCAGTTGTGTCAATTTCGCCGAATCGGTCAAGCTGATCTCGCATAACGTTTAGCAATAAAGAGTAGCGAGGCTTGATTTGATTTACAAAATGCACTGCGTACGCTTCGTCGAGCTCTAAAACTGCAATATCCGCATTTAGTTTTGTGCCAAAAGCAGGCATTGTTTTTGCAAGGGCTGCCACTACTCCTCTAGTAAAGTTTGAACCGGTTGGATTAGTAAATACGTTAAGTCCTGCGTCGCGCAGCATAGAAGTTACCATACGCGTTGTGGTAGTTTTGCCATTGGTGCCAGAAATCAACACTATTCCGTACGGCAATGCGGCAAGAGTGCGCGCTAAAAAGCCAGAATCGAGGCTCTCAATAACTTTCCCAGGCAATGCGCTTCCGCCATGGTGAAGCACCCTAGAAAGAGCGCAAACAAGCTTTCCTACAGCAGGCATGGCAAAACTGTACCAATGCTTATGCAAATTTTGGCGCAACTTTTTATGCGATTCATGGTCGCGGCTTGACATACTAAATCACACCCCTTATTGCTGGTAGTCTTGCGGCATATCCATGAACTTGGAAGTTGCACCCAAGAAGGCAAGATTAAACGTGTCAGTAGGGCCGTTACGATGCTTTGCCATAATAATATCTGCTTCGCCTGGGCGATCTTCCTTATTGTAAAAATCAGGGCGATGCACTAGGAACACAACGTCAGCATCCTGCTCAATAGAACCAGATTCGCGCAAATCTGAAAGCTGTGGTTTCTTGTCGTTTCGCATTTCCGGTCCACGATTAAGCTGGCTCAAAGCCACAACTGGCACTTCAAGCTCTTTAGCAAGAAGCTTCAGCGCACGCGAGAATTCCGAAACTTCCTGCTGACGACTTTCCACACGCTTGCCAGAACTCATCAGCTGAAGGTAATCGATAACTACTAGCTTCAAATCATTTGTTTGCTTCAAACGGCGGCATTTTGCGCGAATCTCCATCAAGCTCATATTTGGACTGTCATCAATAAAAAGCGGGGCGTTTTGCATTTTTGTCCAAAAAGTATTAAGAGTATTCCAACGATCTGGAGTAATATCTTCCGCTCTTCGCATAGCAGCGAGCGGAATATTAGTTTCTGCAGCAATAATGCGCTGAGCTAATTCCACTTTGCTCATTTCTAGAGAGAACACAATAGACGTCATATTGTGGTGTAGTGCTGCTGAGCGCGCAAAATCAATGCCAAGTGTTGACTTACCCATAGCCGGACGACCAGCAACAACAATCATTTGACCAGGCTGCAAACCCTGCGTAACTTCGTCAATATCTCTAAATCCAGTCGGCACACCTTGTTCAAGTTCATGATTTTGCATTTTATCTAACTGATCAAGTGTATTTTGCAAAACTGGACCAATAGCAACGTAATCTTGACGCACTTTACCGGCGCTCATTTCATACACTTCTGATTGCGCAAGATTTACAATATCTTCTGCTTGCGCTCCGGAAGCAGAATAGCCCATTTGTGCAATTTTTGTGCCAGCAGTAATAACGTTACGAAGAACAGCATTTTGATGCACAATATCTGCGTAGTACATTGCGTTTGCGGCTGTTGGCACAGAAGCTACTAGGCTGTGCAAATAGTCAGCTCCGCCAACTTTATCGAGATTTCCATCTTTCATTAATTCGTTAGCTACAAGCACAACGTCAACAGGCTGTGAGCCAGCGAAAAGCGTAAGAATAGCATCGTAAATTGTTTGGTGTTGCGGTAAATAAAAATCTGATGTTTCAAGTAATTGAGACACTTCGCCAATAGCATCTTTGCTCATGAGCATTCCGCCAAGCACAGCCATTTCTGCATCAACATCGTGAGGAGGCACACGATCAAACAATGTAGCACCTACTTCGGCACCACGATTTGCAACGCCAGAACCATATGCAGAGGCGTCACCATTGCCACCATGATTGCTACCTGCGCGGATAACATTGCCTTTAGTAGATTGCCACATATCATTATCTGCCATAAAAACGAGTATAAACGCGCGCACGTATTATGAAAAACGTAAATGTATTAACACAAAACTTTATCTACATTTTTAGCGCAGAATCCATCCACGTATCATTTCTTATGCGCAAACTATTGCCTATTGCACGCCCCCCAATATAAACAGCATTTAAAACAACCCACAAAGTAATAGTTCTTATCACGTCATTAGCATCAACGATGACATCAAAAACGCTTGTGAGCGCCAAAAATGTTAAATATACGACAGCCATTACTGAGCAAGCTTTTGCCAAGTAGCGATGATCACCTGCGCCAATCAATACGCCATCTAGTGCCCACATCCATCCAGCAAGAGGCAAGAACAATCCTAATATTGTCATACCTACAGAAATTAAAAACTGAATATCTGTATGCTGACTAAATAGTGGCGCGCAACTCCAACCCACGAAAATCATGAATAAACCGACTCCTACGCTGCTTACAGCTCCCACTTGAGCACAAATACGCGTAATCATTCCTGCGCGCTTACGACAGCCTGCACCTAGCGCTGCAGCAACAATAGTCTGCGCAGCAATACCAATTGCATCTAAAATATTCATAACAAAATTCCAGCAAGAATTAGCAACCTGATACGCAGCGAGAGTATTGGTACCGAGATGAGTCGCAGTAACAACCGTAGCTACCATGCACACGCGCAATGCAAGTGTACGAACAAACAAAGGCATACCAGTTCCAGCAGAATGTAGAATATGCTGGAAATGCGGTTTGAGACGCGCACCACTTTGAGTAGCCCAAATAATTGCAGGAATAGTGAGAACAAGTCCCATATACCATTGCGCAATCATTGTTGCAATACCAGAGCCAGCAATTCCCATGTTGAGACCAAATACTGCGATTATATCGAGAATTGTATTTAGAACAGCTCCACTTACAGCAGCAAATAATGTTATGCGCACGTTGCAAAGACCGCGAAATATGCCATTTGCTGCATATACGAGTAGCATCGCAGGCAATCCAGGCATAACCATTTGTGTGTACACAATAGCATTTTGCAACGTAGAGCCATGCGCGCCTATTGCGTAGCATAACGGTTCAGCGGCAAAAATAAGTATGACTGTAAGAATTATGCCAAGCAATAATGCAAGCCACAACCCATCCATGCCAATGCTAAAACCTTCTCGACGCTTACCTGCGCCTAAAAGACGCGCAACCTGTGAAGTTGTATTGTAAGCCAAAAATAAGCAAAGACCTGTAGTAGTAAGAAGTACCGTTGATCCAATAGAAAGACCTGCTAGAGCACTTTTGCCAATGTGGCCAATAATAGCAGTGTCAATAAGTACAAATGCTGGCTCAGATATGAGCTGTCCAAAAGTTGGTACGGCTAGTAGCCAAATATTGCGCAGTACGTCTTTTTTGTTCTGGTTGTCCAACTTTTGATTTGTCATAATGCTTCATTCTACCGCTACTTTGTCACGCTTGTATAAAAGAAGATTGCAATTGCTAACAATTTTATGCAAAAACAATTGCAAGTGAAGTAACACAAATATGCGTAAATCGCAAATAAAAATATTATTTTAAAAAGTTATCCGCAGGATATCCACAATGTTATCCCCACTATGTGGATAAATTTGTGTGATATCCACGTAGACACGCCTAAAATGTGGATAACTTATCTTTTTTATCCACATCAAGCAATTCGTGCGTGTCATATGAATAACTTATTCA
>NZ_LXJL01000103.1:0-6192 GCF_001641215.1 Gardnerella sp. 30-4
AGATGTGTATAAGAGACAGGTTTCAGCACAATCAATTGCTTTTTGCAAATGTTCAATCCAAGAGTTATTCCACTTTTGAATTTCTAGAACAGCTTTAGACGTGCTATCTATAGACTCTCCCCTGCTATTTATGCCAATCATCGAACATGAAATATCTGCTGCGAGCGCAAGCACGTCGTCAATAAGCGCATCAAAACTATACCAAGACAGTATTTCCGCATGATTAGTAACATAATCGTTTACTAGCGGTTTTATTAATTCGCGCGCACCTGCATCGCTTAAAGGTTGCGTATTTTGATCAAATCCAACGAGCAAACCATATTGGCGCACAATTGACTGGAAAAAAGCATCGTATGTCATTACTTCTGGCTTCAAAAAGCCACTTGAAGATGCAGAATTTCCGTTATTAATGAGCTTATTTATTTCGCTACTATGCTGACTTACAGCTTGAGCAACTCTTGCAAGCAGCTCAGAAGCTGCTTTATTAGTAAAAGTCAACCCCAAAATACTTTCAGGAGCAACTCCGCGCTCAATAAGGTCGATAACGCGACGAGTCATCGTATACGTTTTGCCACTTCCAGCTCCTGCAACAATAATCATGTTCTTATTTGTTGGCGCTTGAATTGCTGCAGCTTGTTCCACGCTATCGGTGTTCTTGCGAGTAAATTGCTTATTTGTTTTATCAATCATAACTACAGCACCTCATATACAGTATCTATGCAACCTGCGCATGCTGGGCATACTTGTTTTCCATTGCAATACTTCAAGTGTTCAGAAGTTGGGTGCGCAATAATCTTATGCGAACGAGCTGCCGCAGCAGCATAGCAAACGCGCGAAATCATAGTAAGAGACCATTTTGCGCTTTGATTTAATGATGTAAACGACTGCCAAGCGTTTTCGCTTACATTTTCTGGACAATTCTTCGCAATATCGTCAAGCTGCGGACAATCTAACAATCTTGCCATATTTTTGAATCCAACTCGTAACTCAAGCGGATTATTATTTAAAGTATTTTTTACGCAAAGCGGCGGCTGATACACGTTTTCAGCAACGTTATGATCTTGAGCAGGATAATCATTCTTAGCAACGTGAAATAGAACACTTCGTGAAATAATCGGCGCATTCGAAGCATCAATAAGCGGATTCTCATCAGAAAAAAGTAAAGCAAGCTGATAGCAAACTAGCTGCAAATCGTTAAAAACTCCGCTTGCTGTTAAAGGTTTTCCTGTTTTGTAGTCCAGTAAACGAATATGCTCAGAACCATCTGAATTGATGCGCTTTTCCATGCGATCAATTCGACCGTGAATATGTACTTGCATATCTTCACTTGCGCCATCCGGCCACCCTCCAACTAAAGCACCCATCAATTCGTAGCAGTCATGCGTAGTAACGGTTTGCAAATTTGCATTCTTAAAAGTATTGTTCAATACGCGAGTAATATCATTAAATCCAAAATGCGCGCTTGTTTGCAATTCGCAATACGCTTGTTGCAATCTGCCTATGCTGCTTTCTAAAGATTTTTCGCTTTTTGTAAGAGATTCTAATATGCCGTTTTCTGACTTTTTTGAGTTAAGCGCATATGTTGATTGATCGTAAGAAGTAACAAAATATTGCGCAATTGCATGTAACGCACGTTTAATATTCTTCTCACGCGCAAGAGCCGAATAATGCTCCTTACTATCTCGAATATCTGCAAGTTCAGGCGCAATACTTAAGTAATAGTTTTCCATAAGATTTGCGATTGCGTTACTGCGGCGCACAAGCGGAGAGTAAGGCGAATAGTCGGCTGAATTATTCGTCGCTTCAGCCGCATTATTCGTCGCTTCAGTTTCATCAACTTCAGTTTCCGGCATATCGTAATGCTGATTTTCGCTTGCCCACCTTGCAGTTTCGTGAATTAGCGTGCCAAAATACGTTGCCGCGCTGCCGGGTTGAGGGCCTAAAAGCTGACGATTGACCAATCCACACACAGGGCATGCCCACAAACTGTCTACAGCTGAAGGAGACAAGCTTATAACAGAGTTAGTTTTTTTAGCAGAGCTAGCTTTTTCATTATCTTTTTCAACAGAAGATTTCTCATCAACATAGTCATCGACATCGCTCATAAAATCCCACTCAGAAGGATCAGCGCAAAATACTCCATTTTCTTTAAGTAATTGCAACGTTTGAGCAGCGTCAATAATCGCATTTCTAGACTTACTATTCTCACTATCGGAGCTATTCGCACTACCTGCATTACCTGCATTACCTGCATTACCTACACTATTTCCAAACTCTTCTTTCATAGAAGAAGCACGCAAAATTTGCGAACGAGCAGCACACACTAATCCACGAACATCCATATCTAAACCGGCAAAAGGTGTAGTAAATTCCGTAAAAGGCGTGCGCGAATTTTCATTATTGTAGTATCTTTCAGGCAAATAATAATAAAGAAAGTCGCTTGGCACAGCACTATCGCTATATTGCGCGCTTATATACAAACGCTCTGTTGCGCGCGTAATAGCTAACAAAAAACTGCGCTGCTCCGAGGCAAAAACTGCAGATTTATCATTATTTGAAAGAAGTGACGCATTCACAGTCAATTTAGAAGCAGAAATCTTAGAATGCAAAATAATATTCGCTAAACTTTCTGCGCCAAACATAGTGCTACGAGAAGCAAGATTTGGCCACACACGTTGTTGCAAAGTAGGCATCCACACAAGATTCCAATGTTTTCCAACAGAACCAGCAGGAGTAGTAAGCGTTACAGCATCTGGGACAGGCGCTACTTTAGCAAGAGAATCAGCTTCAATTTCCATGCCACGAACTTGAGCTATAAAATCTGCAATACTTACAATATTTTCTTGTTTAAAAGTATCGTCAAACGTATTCATTGACGAGATATCAGAAGAAACATATGAAGAAACGTAATCAAAAAGACGCATTGCAGCATCCAAGCGATCGTTAGCTCGATAACCTTCCGAATTATGCTGTAAAGACATACGCTGCCAACGCTCAGCAACATGACAAATATTCCAAGCCTCACCAAGAGCGTATTGAGCACTACTCAAATCAGGATTATTGTGCATACGAGAAGCGAGAATTTGCACGTTTTTCCACAGTTTTACAAAAGATGCAACGTGCGGATTCCGAGGTGCCATATTCTGCAATATTTGCAACACTGTAGAATCTTTACGAACATTAGAATCATCATCTATAAAACGTGCAACATCTGCTACACAAAGCAAATAGCATGCATCAAGAGACAATGGCATAAGCTCATTTGAACTGCCATCAATACGACTATTATCAACCAAAATTTGAGATTCAAAGTACGCTTTGCTTTGCGCATTATGAAGCGAATTTTGCAACAAATCCCAGTTATGAACAAGATTTCGCAAAGGCGCATTAGATTCAAAGCTCTCGTTATTTTCACAATTTTTCTCAATTAAAACAGCCGAAAGAGAAGAAAGAGAACGCATAAGCGAATCTACAGAATATAACTTCGCAGGTATTTCAACGTCTAAATCACCGTAAAATCCAGAATCGCTCTTAGTAATCGAGGAAAGTGGACTATCCATAATATTCTGAACTCGCAAACGCACCCACGAAGCCAAATTTTGCAAACTTCTACCATGTTTTACTTGCTCAACAATTCCAGAAAAACCGTGCTGCGCAAATTGAGCAAGTTCAATAAGCGCAAATAAACCTTGCACAAACGGCTCATCTTTTAATGGGCGAGTTACTAACGAGTATCGCACAGGAACTCCAGAAGCGCGAAGCTGCTCGCCAAAAAGACGAACAGTGGAATTGTCGTGCGCAATTAACGCCATATCGCTCCACTTGCGCTTATTATTTACGTGAGATTGCTTCATTTGCCAAATAACAGCATCTAATTCCTCGCGCTGTGAACGATATAACGCTGTAAAAACAGTGTCATCTGAGTTTAGATGAGAATTTTGTGGGGTTTCTATAGGCTCAATCGGTAAGGACCCTACAAATTTTGGCATTTTCCAAGGGCGATTTGGGAGCGCAACATCTGTTTTATATTGCGAAGTAAGCGAAAGAGAAACGCGCGAAGCGAGTAATTCACGCATCGAAGGTGCTTGGGTATAATTTGCAAAAGTTGGATCTGCAGAATAATTTTTAGAAGAATCAGCAGAATCGTCGGAAGAATTTTCGCAAGAATCAGCAAAACTCGTATATTCTAAAGTTTGTTCAGCAGCATTCAACTCATCCAAAGCTGCAGAAATTGCATAATCCGGGTACGCTCCTCTAAACGATTGCACAGATTCATCCGGATTCGCAAGCAAAACTAAACGCGTGCCAATCTTCGACAAAGTCTCAATAAAACTCAAACCAGCCAAAGTAATATCTTGATAATCATCGACTACAAGAAGAGCCGGAATTTCAGAAGAGTTTACTAAACCATGCTCGCCTAATTCGCGCGCAGATTTTGCGCCCTCAACCAACAGTTGCGAAGCGTCAAGTCGGAAAGAAGATTTATAAGTGTCGGCAATTATTTTTCGATATTCAGCTCGCAAAGCAAACGCCAAACGCCATTGAGTTAATCTACGTTTAATAAGCACAGACGTTTGTAAAATATCACTATTATTGGCGTAAGATTGCTCGTCACTAAGAGCGCAAAGAACTGAATTTTCGCTTTCAAAATCGCTAATACCAAGCTCATCTAAACGAGCGAGCATATCGCGCAATTGATGCATAAAAGCGTTGTTAATATCGAAACTATCTGCCAAAAATTCTGGAGACGAAGAAGCTGCTTGAGCAGCCTGAGTTGTTGAAGGCGCGGAAGTGTTAGAAGTGGCGGAAGTATTAGAAACTGCGCAAGTTAATGGAATAACCCATTGAGACGTTTCAAAATAATCCTTAAAAAGCGCGCATATATTGCAATCACCATTATCTCCACGCATAACATGCTCAATGTGTGCGCGCAAAACTTTACGAAGCAAAGAATCCTGCTCAGCACCATTTAGCAGCTTAGGCGAAGGCTCATTCTTTAACTTACAGCAAGCAGAAATGATATTAAAAGCTAAAGAAGCCAAAGTGCCAACTGGACGAGACTGCTTACTCACACCAATTTGACGAATAATAATATTGTCAATTTTTGAAGCAAGAACACGATTTTGCACAGCCATCGCAGTAACATTATGCGACCAACGCTTATATCCGGAAATTGCTGCGCGCACAGCAAACTGCGTTTTACCAGTATTCGGCGCACCATACACAAGCAACGCATTAGTCACATTGCCAGAAGAATTGCGTAACGTACCGTCAAATAATGCTTGTAATGCAGTATCCTCACTCATACGCTTAATTCTAGCAATTAGGCAATAGTGGCGCACAACAATACTATTCTTTTAATATTGCACGAGCGCGAGCATCCTTAAGCGCAAGAAATACACTGCCGACACCAATAAAAATAAGAGTAAACACAATTAACAAATACGCAACACCAACGCCCAAAGTAGTGGCATTAAAAGTTTGCGGTGCAAAGCCGAACCAGCCGGCAGGAGCGCCATAATTGAGGAAATTATAAGGCGCGCGCATTGCATGAACACCCCAACGAACACCAGCAAACTCGCTAAGCATAGCCGCATAAGCAACATAAGCAAGAGGCGGAACAGTAGAAACATACAAATGTGCGCGAGTAGAGCGGAAACGATAATCAAAAAGCACAAAATCAGCGATTGCAAGAAGCGGCGCAACTGCGTGAACACAAAGGCTGCTGCATCCGTTATTCATGTAAGCGCCAACGAAACCAAGCTTATTGGTAGGTGCTAAGAAACACAGGTACAAAGTGAATGTGACAGCAATTGAGATAGTCATCATGAATTTGAAAATGTACCAAGCGTTGGATTTTGAGTCGAACCATGCGCAAGATGCTGCAGAATCTTGCTGTGAGGCGGAATCTTGCTGTGCGGCGGAACATGCAGAATTACGAGCACGCATAAACGCAGCTGTATCAAGCAAAAGCGATCCAGCAAGAGCTACGCAAATCATAAGGTTAGAAAGATTCGTAAAATAAGTGAAGGTCATCAAGCCTTCCCACGAAGCAGCCATACCATAAACAGATGCGATGATTGCAATCGCGCGTATTGCTGTGCGTGTCGCGTATTCGCGCGCTGTGAGCGGAGTCTTTTGTTCTAGCATGGAATCGTTTGCCATGTTATCTCGCTTTCGTAACTTCTATAA
>NZ_LXJL01000104.1:0-5744 GCF_001641215.1 Gardnerella sp. 30-4
ACGTTATTTTAACCTTAAAATTTATGGAGCAATTAGAATATTCGCAATATATTACATACAACAAAATATGGGTTATTCAGGTTATTCCACAAAATATATTACATACAAAAAGAGCACTCCCACCTTACTAGAAGATGAAGAGTGCTCTTTGTTTATTTACTTTTTTACTTATTTTGTTTATTTACTTGTTTGCGTGCGCATGATGGCGGCGAGTTTTAAACGTTACAGCACCGCTTGCAAGCAACACCATAAACGTCACAACCATGCCAATCACACTGCTACCAGTCATCGCCAAGTCAGAAGTCATCTTCTTGGCGGCAGACTTAGCGGCAGCTTGCTCCTTTTCAGCAGCCTTCTGCTTTGCAGCAGCGTTAGCATTCGCAGCACTTGCGTTGCCATTCGCAGCACTTGCGTTGCCATTGGCAGCAGCATCGCCGGATGCAGCACCTGCGCTGGCACTTCCGCTGGAGGCATTTCCGTCTGTACCAACGTAAGTAGTGCCAGTAAATGTGCCAAATCCAGAACCAGCACCTAATCCGTTACCAAATCCAGTACCAAGCCCGTTGCCGAATCCAGTACCAGAATGAAGCTCCGAATACTTCAGGTTAATCTCTGCAACTGTTTCATCGAACGCTGTAGCATTCTCAGGAACAACCCACACGTTAGCCCAAGCAAGCTGCTCACCTTTATCGTTAAGCAAAACAATCGTATGCTTACCGAAGTAGCCAGCTGGAATCACAACATTAAACTGAGGCTGACCATTCTTATCCAAAGTTACTTTCACATACTTAGATCCATCTACGCCCTTCAATAACACAGGCGAAGAATACATGTAAGCATAAGCGTAAGCAACCTTGTTTTTCTTAAGTTCCTTGATGAACTCGCTCGTGGCAGAAGAGACCTTAGTCTTGTGAGACTTAGAGCCAGCATCACCCTTAGCAGGAGCATCCATGCCAGCGAAATACAACTTCACAGGATTGTTCTTACCAGCACGAACAACATTATTCATATGTTCACCAGCAACAAGGCTTCCCTTAAGCGACTGATCTAGCTTTGCGGTAGATTCAGGAGCTTTAGGTGCTGGAGTTGAAGCGGAAGGAGGATTGACAGTTACAGAGGAGGAACCATGATCGTTCCCATGACCATCATTCGACTTCTTTTCAACGACGAATTCTGCGGAAGTATTCTTCGTTGCAACGTTACCAGCATAATCAACAGCTTCAACTGTGATTAAGTGCTTTCCGGCAGAAAGTGAATTGAAATCAACATCTACCTTCAGCGGATCCTTCAGATCTTTCAAATCGGCAAAAGTAGCATCGTAAGGATTATTCTTACTCAGCTTAATATCCGTTTCTTTAAGACCATTACTTGCATGATTTACTTCTTTACCATCAATCTTCACTCGCAATAACTTCAAATGATCATCTTTAGCTGTTACAGAAATCTTATGATTTGCTTCAACATGATCATTGTCCTTTATTCCAAGTGTCACAGAAGGAGCATCCTTATCAACAATAACAGGAGCACGACCATACAGTGCGCTAGACATCTGATCGATGGCTTGGATTAACACAAACTCTCCATTTTTAACTTCAACATCTCTATCGAAGCTCTGAGCATTAGTTTCTTTGCCTTTAGAATCAGTACTGAAGTTGTCTGAAGCAATAAGATTATTGATCTTAAGAGTATAACCAGCAAAATCATCACTAATAACACCCTTGAATTTCACAGTGTCATTATTAGTGAATATTCTGCCGCCATACAACTTTGGAGTACTAAACATTACTTCTGGAGCCTGTCTGTCGAAGTAGAAAGCAACTGGAGTGTCTAATACCACATCACTTCCCTCTTTGACAATCATCCTAAAGTCATTTATTCCAGGATGCATTGGCAGAGTTACCGTGAATGTAGAATCAGCATTTGCATTAGTGGACTTAGTGATTGTTGCAGCTATAGGATCAAAATCCTCATACCCCGAACCATCATCTTTAACTCGATTAGCTTTTGTAAATAGTATTTCTGTAGCTTTGTTACTTACTTTGCCGTTTGCGGTGAATGAATCGAGCGAAGTACCACTATTTCCAGGAACAATCCAGTTGTATGCTCCTAAGCTATTAGCATTACTCAGTGAAATATTATAAAGCTTTGGCTCTGTCTTTGTTGGCATAACGCGATTAGCGAAACCTACATTCTGAGTAGCTGTGTTAACTCCATCATTAGCAACCAAGGTAACTGAATATGTACTAGCAGATGGAATAACTTTTACAGTAAATGAGCCATCAGTAGCAACATTTACAGGCTCTTCCACTTGTTCACTCTGGACTTCACCATCAACAACCTCATCTTTACTATACTTGACAGTAAACGTAAGATTCTGCTTTGGATTAGTATCGTCCTTAACTTCACCTTTAACTTCTACTGCACCAGTTTGGTCAATTGTTACATTCCCATTACTATCTGCATTAGTTAGTTTAATTGTTGGTGCTTTTCCGTCGAAATTAGTTGCAAGAGTTTCAACTACTTCTTTACCATCAGAACCTTTTGCTTTAACTTTTATTGTATTAGCACCTTGTTTAATAGGGGCAGTAAAGCTAAATTCAGAATCATCTGTCTTAACAGCTAATTCTTTTTCTGCTTCAGTTCCTGATTGAACATAAGCTTTCACATCCTTGCAACCATCAGCAATACGTCCAGAGATTTCGATGCTGTATTTATCAACACCGTTATCTTTTTTAGCAGTGACATCCTTAATGCCAATATTCTTAAGATTAACCTCATTATTTATGAGAATCTTTTTATTAGCAAATCCCTTAAACACTTTGGAAGTATTGGTTTCATTGAAACCGCCATCATGCAAACTGACATTGACGTAATAAGCATCCTTACCTACATTAACTTTGCAAGTGCGAGTATAGCCATTTGCGTCATGAGTTTCGCTGCAGTCCTTCTCATCAACCTTGACATAATCACTGTTACCATTAACTTTTACACCTGGATCACTCAACGTTTCACTTAACTCATCATGAGCTGTAATGGTGATTGTACCATCATTATCAGGTTCGCTAATTGTAACGGTTGGAGCTTTAGTATCAAGGTTAAAATGCATATCAGTCGTCTGGCACATATCCTTAGTCAAGCAAGCTTTTACTCGATAAATATATTTGCCATCAGGAAGTTTCTTATTAAAATGCGCAATATCAGTAGATGTCTTATCATAAATAGTTCCATCAAAATCAATAGAACTATTTAATGCTCTTGGATCACGTAATAATTCTGAGAAATTAGAACGAGAAACGTCATGTTCCTCTCCTACTTCTGCAACAGTCTTACCAGAATTATCCAAAACAGAATACTGTATTAAACTTGCATTACGGAATAATGCTAATGATGGTCGTATCTTATCGAATAACTCATCACCATTTGGAGAAAATTCTAAATGACCAGGAGCTTCATCATTAACTTGCACATCACCAAAATAACTTTCGGCAATCAGCGAAGTAGTCATATTAATTGCATTTTGAAGATACTCTTCGCCAGGCTTTACAAGAATTGGTTCCTTATCCCAATTGCCAACAAAGCCAAGATATGGAACAGCCAAATCTGGTTCCCCAGAAGTCTTTGAAGTAAAACGCGCCCAACCTTCAACATAATGGTCGCGAGTCACGTCTGGAG
This sequence comes from Gardnerella sp. 30-4, assembly GCF_001641215.1. Taxonomy (NCBI): domain Bacteria; kingdom Bacillati; phylum Actinomycetota; class Actinomycetes; order Bifidobacteriales; family Bifidobacteriaceae; genus Gardnerella; species Gardnerella sp. 30-4. The sequence goes on from NZ_LXJL01000104.1 coordinate 3,673, forward strand.
TTAATGTAAACTCTACTTCCTTTTCTGACTTAGGATCTACTGTAACTGTATTAGTCGAAGAAGCTAATGTTTCTGAGCTAATAGAGGTAGTAGTTTCTGCATTAGCATTATTAGATTCATTAACAACATTTTGTTTAGGAACTTCATAAGTTACAGCCTTATCTCCATAATTATGCAGTTTAACAGTGAACTTACGATCTCCATTAACCTGGCGTAGAGCCACGTACGAATTGCCATTGACTGTTGCAATCACGTTAGTAGCAACAGCTTTATCAACCTGAGCTAAGCCAGCGCCGATTTGACGGGGAGCAAATGGTACATTGCTGGAATTATTGAGAATCTCAGCCGTATTCATCAAGGCTTGTTCAACACGAGTAGCACGATCTTTTGGAGAAAGCTTAGGGAAACGCTTCATATAGCTTTCCATCACCAAAGCTGAAAGACCGGAAACGTTTGGAGCAGCCATAGAAGTACCAGACATATTAGTGTACTTGTTGTTGTTCTGAGTAGACCACACGTTACCGCCGATGCCAGCAATATGAGGCTTAAAATCAAGTTCTGGCGTTGGACCCCAAGAAGTAAAGCTAGAAGGATGCAACTTATCAGGATTTGCAATGCCCATTGTCTTATCAGAGAAGGAAACCTTAACTGTACCACTTGCATTAGCTTTGAGTGCATCAACAATCTTTAAAGCATCTTCACGACGAATTGATGCTCCAAAGCATGTGAACTTATCAACTCCAGCCATGCCGAGGAACTGTGCCGAATCGCCAGCTTTGTTATAAACGATTACACCATCAGCACCCTTATCAATAGCATTCTGGAATTTTTCACTAAATGCTATTGCGCCACGTTCAACTAAAGCGTACTTTCCGTGAAGATTCAAATCCTTAACTTCATCTTTTTTGCCAAGACCGATATTCACAATCTCATGTTCTTTACCATCAGCTTTTCCTGAGGCTATAGAGTAAGGAATCTCAGTTGTCTTATTAGCTTTATCCGTATATGAACCAGCGGTTTGAATAATATAAGAATTTTCTACAGAAGCAACGCTGAAAGCAGAAGGATAAGAAGATGGCGAGCCGAGAGTTGCATCATCCCACTTTCCTAATGCATCATTAGTTCCTCCAGATGTAGAGAAGCTTAAACCGGAGTTTCCTGCAGAAATAACTGGAAGCACACCAGCTTCGCGAGCCTTCTTTAAAGCGAGAGATGTAGCGTTAGAAGTTCCACCAAAACCGTTATCTGAGCCGAGAGACATGTTAATAACGTCTGCATGAAGCTTTACAGAATCCTCAATTGCAGCAACTATATCAGCATCACGAGCTCCGTGCGCTCCCGGCTTATTTGAAAATACTTTCATTGCAAGTAGCTGAGCATTTGGAGCAATGCCGTTAATATGACCGTTTTTATCAGCTGGCTTATTCTCATCATCACCATTAGCTGCCACAATACCAGCTACGTGCATGCCATGCTGCTCTGCACCACTATCTGTAATAGTGTAGTTTTCATCAGCATAGTTGAATCCAGCAGGAACTTTATTGGTGAACTTTACACCATTAGACGGGAATGTCTTCTGAATCTTACGAGCTTTTTCAGCTTTGAAATCAAGCTTCATATCATGGTGACTTGGATCAATACCAGTGTCGATGATAGCCACAAGCATTCCAGTTCCATCAAGTCCACGCTTCTTAAATTCTTCATTTACACCCTGCAAACCGCGAGCATAATTTTCAAGAGGATAATACAAACGTTCTTTTGCAACAGAAGCTACTTCATGTTCATGACGTAAAGCCGCAACTTTGTTAGCTGGTAATGTTGCTTCAAAACCATTCATCAGGTAACCAAATTGGCGACGTACTGTCATGCCATATTTTGAAGACCATTTTCCAATAAGACGATTCTGGTCAACTTTATTACTGTCTTCAGCTTGTTCCGAAGGAAGTTTTGGCTGTTTCTTCAAAGTAACGATAACAGTAACAGGCTTATTAGAAGTACCAGTCCTATTAAATGGATTATTAACTATTCTGCTAACAATCTTAGGATCAAGATATTTAGTAGTTTTATTCTTC
>NZ_LXJL01000105.1:0-5718 GCF_001641215.1 Gardnerella sp. 30-4
GGTTTTAGCAATCAAATTGACGCAAAAAGTGCGCTTATAGATAAAATTCTCAACGAACGAAATAAAGAAGAATAAAACTGAAATCAAATAATCTCAAATAATCTCAAAACTCAAAAAAGTTATAATAAAACAAAAGAAAGCAGGAGTTTATGCTGCAACTTACGGCAGTTCAAAAAATATTATCCGATTTAGATGAAACCCAAGCAGAACGAGAAAAACAATACAAATACTTTCATCAACATCCTGAACTGTCAATGAAAGAAGATCATACAGCTCAAACAATTATTGATATTCTTAGCAAAGCTGGGATTGAAACAAAGCGAGTTGGAAAAACAGGCGTTGTGGCAGAAATTAAAAACGGCGAAGGTCCTGTTGTTGCTATGAGAGCGGATATCGATGCGCTTCCAATTAAAGAAAATTCAGGAAAAGATTACACTTCAACAGTTAGCACGCAAGACGAAAATGGCAAAACGGTTGGAGTTTCACACGCTTGCGGTCACGATTTTCATATTTCCAGCCTACTTGGTGCCTTGAAGGCTTTTAATGAACATAAAGATGCTTGGAGAGGAACGTACATTGGCGTTTTTCAGCCTGGAGAAGAAACAGCTCAAGGCGCAAAAGACTTGGTGGAAAATGGCATTACGAGCATGATTGCAAAGCCCGACGTTTACCTTGGTCAGCATGTGTTGGGTGCTATTCCTGCAGGAACAGTCGGTATTCGTTCGGGCGCATTCTTAACTACTGCAGCTTCGATTCGCGTGCACATTTTTGGTAAAGGTTCGCATGGTTCTATGCCTGAGTTGAGCGTTGACCCGGTGGTTGTTGCTTCATCAATTGTGCTTAAATTGCAGACGATTGTTTCTCGCGAACTTGCAGCTAAAGATTACGCAATTGTTACAGTTGGCGCGCTTAATGCAGGAAGTAAGTCGAATATTATTCCTGATGATGCCGAGCTTTTAATTAACACAAGAACTTATAGCGAAGATACTCAAGAATTTGTGCACAATGCTATTGAACGAATTGTGCGTGGAGAGTGCGAGCTTGCAAGATGTCCTAAAGAACCAGAGTTTACGTATTATGATCGCTATCCGCTTACGAATAATGATCAGAATGCGTCTTTGCGCGTGCGTAAAGCTTTTGATGAATACTTTGGAGAAGATTCTGTAGATATTTCGCGCGCTTCTGCTTCGGAAGATTTTTCTATAGTCGCGAACGCTTTTAAAACTCCTTACGCTTACTGGGGCTTAGGTGGTTTTGCGGATATGCAGAATGCTCCTGGAAATCACAATCCGGCATTCGCCCCAGATTTGCAGCCCACTCTTAATCGCGGATTAGCAGCTGCAGTTGTAGCAGCTTGCGCTTGGCTCGCTAGCGAAAAGTAACAAATCTTAGTGAGATACTAGGCGTTTTTTACGCCACCAAATCTGCGATCGCGATGCGCATAACGGTCGATTGATCTCCACAGCGCTTCGCGGCCGTAATCCGGGAATAGTTCCGGCACAAAATCAAGTTCCGCGTAGGATGCTTGCCAAGGCAAAAAGTTGCTAGTGCGCTGCTCGCCGGAAGTGCGAATCACCAAATCGCAATCTGGAATATCCGGATTATACAAGTGCTCAGCAATCATTTTTTCACTTACGCGATCGCCTTTAATTTTGCCGTCTCGAATTTCTTTCGCAATTTGCGCGCAAGCATCCGCAATTTCCGCACGACCGCCGTAATTTATGCAAAAAACAACGTCAATGGTTTTATTATTTTTGGTGATTTCTTGCGCTTTTTCCAACTCGTCAATAACAGACTTCCACAAACGAGGACGACGACCTGCCCAACGAACTCGCACTCCCCACTCGTTCATTTGTGCAACTCGCCTATGAATAATCTCCCTAGAAAATCCCATTAAAAAGCGCACTTCTTGCGGAGATCGCTTCCAATTTTCGGTAGAAAAAGTGTATAAGCTTAAATAACGAACTCCTGCTTCTATAGCTCCTGCAATAACGTCAAAAACTACCGGTTCTGCAGCTTTATGACCTTCGGTTCGAATCATTCCGCGCTCTTTTGCCCAGCGTCCGTTTCCGTCCATAATCACACCGACATGACGAGGCACTTTGCCCTTAGGAAAATCTGGTATGCGAGAAGGGTCACTAAAAGGAGCCGCTGGAATATCAAGCGACTTATAATCCACGTTTTCAAAAGCCATACTTACGAATGTAACAACCCCATCGAACGAATAGGTCGCTCAAGATAATATTCAGCCCATTGCTGAACGCATCGCATAGTAGAAGAATCAACCGACACTCCGTCAAGAACAGACCAGTTTCCTTGCGCAAGCGCACACAATTGCAAACGCGTCGAATTAGCACAAACTATTGAATCCGGAGTGTGATCGCTTGCACACATCATTCCACCTGTGCAAGGCGAAAAATAGCATAAATCTTCATTTTTGCCACATACAACACAAGCCTGTAGTCGCGGAGACCACCCAGCTAATGACAATGCTCGCAATATATACGACATGCCAATAGCATCAGGAGAATGCTTATGCTTAGACAATGAAAGTAAAGCCGCAGTAAGCAGACGATACTGCCCTAGCGTATCTTGATATTCACGCCTGTATTCATCTGTATATTCGTTAGAAACAAGCAAATCCACAACTTCAAGCATGACGTTTGCATACTCATAGGACGTATAATCTGCACAAATTTCACCAGCATAAGCAGCAATAGAAACAGCCTGCGAGATTACATCCAAAGATTTACCTTGCGCAAGAAGCAAATCAACACGCATAAGCGGCTCAAGACGACCACCAAAACGTGATTTAAGCCTACGAACTCCCTTCGCAACAGCACGAACTTTACCATGCCGCTTAGTAAGAAGCACAACAATCCTATCCGCTTCACCTAAAGGAAAAGTACGAAGCACAACAGCTTCATCGCGATACAATGGCATGAATCAAACTATATCTTTTTTAATAGTTAGATTAATTACGATCGTTATTTTCCGAATCGTCGCCGCTTTGAGAAGAGCTACCGAAATTAGTAGATTCATCAATATGGCCAATAATTGGGAATGACAAATCTGGAATATCTAAACTCAATGGCTTACTCGGCTGCAAATCAGAAACATGCAACTCCGGAATATTAAGCGAGGAATGCTGCGACGAATGCTGTGCAGGATCTTGAGGAGCAAATGATGGAATTGACTCAGCAGGAGCCGGTGCAGGAGCAGCAACAGGCTTAGGTGCAGCAGGTGAATTATTGCGATTACGAGCTGCAGGAGTGAAAGAAGGAGGTAGTACAGAAGATTCAGAAGAGTTTCGCATTACTGTAGCGCTTTGCAAAAGCTCATCATTGCTATCAGTATCGTTAAGAACATTAGAAGGCTTACTTGCAGCAGCATGAGGTGTAAATATTGCGCGCTCAGACTTATTTAACGCTTCAAACGAATCATTGGAATCTTGATTAGCATAATCTACAGGAGCAAAAATGCTTTGTTTATCATGATTTGGCACGCTAGGTATTGAGCGAGGTGCAATCTTAGGCAACCTATCCGCAGTGTCTTCATCTTCCACAGCATCCTCAACAGGTTTGAATATTGAAGAAGCAGAAGGTTCAGTGGCAGAAGCAGAAGAAGCTGCAGAAGCAGCACTGAAATCAGATGCAGGCTTTATTGAAGGAGCAAATGATGGAACAGGCTCTTCATAATGGTTATAAGATTCCGTAGATTCTGAAGATTTAGCAGGCTCTTCAGCTTTAGTTACAGGAATAACAGAAGGTGGAACGGAAGGAGGAACAGAAGCAGGAGCAGAATAAGATTCAGATTCTGCTCGAGAGTATGAGGAACTACTATTATCCGCATCAACATACTGTTCTACACGCTCAAAAGATTCCAAGCTGCTAAGCAAACGCACACAAGCGTTTAAATAATAATCAACTTGACGCTCATCATAACCGTGCTTACCGTTTTTTTGCGTAAAAATCACATTAGAAACATAAGCAGAATCAATATCTTGCAATGTTTCTTTGTCGGTTTCCCACTCAAGCTCATGACCAAGCATAAGAGCAATCTTATCTAAGGCTTGATCAACCATAATATCCACTTGTTTACGCGCATAAGATGGGTGACGCGAAGAGCCACGATCAAAACGATCGCGATAATCTCTTTGCGCATGTTGCAAAAGTTTACGATAAAGCGCTTCTACACGAGCTTTCCATGCAACTCGTCCGCATTGCGCCAATTCTTGCTCAGTGCACTTATCTACTACCGCACGTTCCAAACGCGATAACGCAGCATCAACTTGACCAATAATGTAACCATTACGCTCCAAGTCAAAAGAAACCTCTTGAATATCTTTCTGCGTGAGTCGAGCTTCATCGCTTTCGTACAAAGTGTGAGCGCGCTCTAGAAAAGCATTCACCTGCGCGACGTTATATCCTAACTTACGCTTACCCACACGCTCCATTGCTGAAGCATTACGAGCGGTATCAGGTTTCTGAGCCATCGAATATCGACCTCCTGAGCACATGTTCTTATTCAGTATACTGTACGCGATTGTTACGACGCGCGCCACACGTTGCATTCGTACACACCATCATGTATGTTTTTAATTTGTTGCGAACGGGCGATTAGCTCAGCTGGCTAGAGCGCCACCTTTACACGGTGGATGTCGGGGGTTCGAGTCCCTCATCGCCCACTTTCTTTTTTATCTATTTTCTGTTTTATTTGGTTTGTAGTTTTATTTCACATTGCAGCTTGGCAATTTATTTGCCCCATGACCAGAACCAATAGCTTTTAACGCTCTGTAAGCATCATCCAATGTTTTTACACTTACAACGCGCAAGCCTTGTGGCACATGCCCAACAACTTCATTGCAATTATCGTAAGGTGCTAAGAACCAAGTGGCCCCATCTCTTTTAGCTGCAATCATCTTTAACCGAATACCGCCAATTTCTCCAATTTTTTGCGATTTTTCAATAGTTCCAGTTCCGGCTATCGTCTTACCACCAGTTTCTTGTTCAGGAGTAAGTTTGTCAAGAATTCCTAGAGTGTACATCATTCCGGCAGACGGTCCACCAATATCTTCAATATGTAAACGAACTTTTACATCTTCTTTTTTAATTCCAAGATGCTTAGACGCGTACTGCAACGCAACATTTTGAGCAAGACTTTGCGAATCATCCATCTCGTTTGTGGATTCCTTCTCATACTCGTCAGCGCTCTGCCCTACTGGCACAATAGCTTCACGAGGCAGCAAACTTTTATGAGGATCCATCCATGAAGTCAATGAATAAAATGTTGAAACTTCATATCCAGGAACACCAGAAACATTGACAGTAATCAACAATAACTTACCAGTATCATGATTCTCTTTTACTCGAGAACCAGACATATCAATCACAGGAGTATTTGATAGGGATCCTAAAACATCCTGCGTTGGACCAGGCTCTTCTACAACGTATGCGCTTGGAAGCGACAACGCAAAAATTGCAACAACTACTGTAAAGAATCCTGCAAAATATCGCAAAGAATGCGAAGTAATGTACAAAACTAAAGCATGAGGCAGCGAGCGCAAGAATTTAAAACACGTACGGAATACACTAGCACCTGTAGAAAAGCGAAACATGCTTGTATCATGACACAAGCCCTATATAGTTTTGCTTTAAAATATATTTGCACGCAAGTTATAGCGCATAAAACCATATTATCGAGTAGAATATTTGTATT
>NZ_LXJL01000106.1:0-5705 GCF_001641215.1 Gardnerella sp. 30-4
ACAAATATTATTACATGCTTTATTTGTGGGCTTATTCACGTTCCTTGGATTTATTACTACGGAATTGCAAATGGTGTCTTAGCATTAGTGATTTTGTGGCGAGTCATAAAGCGCCCACAAGGTCATCCTACGGATAAAAGCGATTTTTAAGGATTTAAGCTTATTGGCAATCTACCATTACGTTGAGCACTAAATTTTGAGTACATTTATTGCACGGATTGAATTGAGGCCTCTTGGCGAGCAACATCAAGCGCTTTGTTGAAGGCATCGCTAGTCCAACTTGCTCCAGCAACAACCGAAATATGCAAATCTTTTAGTGACTTTCCAACAATTTTGCCAGGTATAGCTTTTGAAAATGCGTCCATGTGGCCTTTTGAAATCGGCGTAAACGGATGAGATGTTATCTGCACATCGCTAACATTTCCATTTGCAACGCTTAAGCGTACATCAAAACTGTCTTCTGCAACAGGACCATACGTAGCTTTGACTTTATAGTCGCCATCTTTGTAATTGCCAGTATCAGTTTTAGACTGGTTTTTAGAATCCCCAGAATCTTCACTTTGAGCTGAAGACTTAGATTGCTGAGCGCCAGCATCGTACTTTCCAGAAGGATTACCACCATCATCCGAGCTTTGACCAGAGTTTCCTGCAAACTCATCATTCATTGGCACAGCACTAGGTTCACCGCAAGCCGACAACATAGCAGAAGATGCAGCTACAATTGCAAGCGTAGCAACGGTTTTTGCAACTTTTTTGGATTTCAAATCATCGCGTGAAACATCGTGAAACATATTATCTGAAATCATAAAATCATCGCCTTTAAATCTTGTATATTTTAAAATCTTGCGCAACTAATCATCTAAATTCGCTAATTTAGGCGACTTAGTAGGCTCATGGTCTTGCAAAGCTTCCACAACACTTTCATCAACGTGAGCACTCGTAAACGCAGGCTTGCCACCAATCGCCTCGTACGCTTTGCGCGCACTCTCATTATTCCAACGCTCACCAACAAGCACACCGTGATTAAGCATAATTTCGCGATCCGCGCATTGAGCAACCAGAGAATCGTGAGTTACAACAATAATCGTAGTTCCTTGATTGTGCAGCTGCTTAAACAAATCGAGCACAATCTGCTCATTTTTTTCATCCAAATTACCAGTCGGCTCATCCGCAAGCAGCAACTTCGGACAGTTAATAAGCGCGCGAGCAACGCACACACGCTGCTGCTCACCACCAGAAAGCTGGCTTGGTAAATGGTGAGCGCGGTCCTTCAAGCCAACTCGATCCAAAGCATCCATTGCCTGAGCTTCGTCAACAACAGAATGATAGTATTGCGCAACCATCACGTTTTCAACTGCCGTTAAATGCGGCACAAGATAAAACTTTTGAAAAACTAAACCGATTACGTTTTTACGAACGTCAGCAAGCTGACCTGCGTTCAAATCCTCAAGTTTGCGACCTTGCAAAGACACGGAACCTTTAGATGGCGAATCCATGCAGCCAATAATGTTCATTAACGTTGTTTTGCCAGAACCACTGGAGCCAACGATTGAAAGCCACTCACCTTCTGGCACAGTAAGCGACAAATCGTCAACCGCGCGAAGAGATCCGTAAATCTTGGAAATATGATCCAAAGTCAACAGCATTTTTGGCGTAGCTTTTGTATTCTCCAGCTTAGTTTCTTTATCCTCTGTCATATTAAATCCTTAACTCAAATCTTAAACAATCTCTAAATTTACGCTTAAAATTATTCTTCTCGAAGCACAATCGCAGGATCGATCTTTGAAGCGCGCAAAACAGGCGGCAACGCAGCAACGCAAGATGCAATAATGCTAAACGCCACCGAGAACGCAACAAGCCACCAATTCACGCCCAAATCTCTAGAGAACACCATTGCTGCAAGCAAACGTGCAAACACATACCCTACTGCGGTACCAGCAACGCCACCAACGAAGCCATATAATCCAGCTTCAGCAGTAAACTCCACGCCAATACTCCGTGCGCTCGCACCCAAAGCTTTGCGCAAACCAATTTCATTTCGACGCTGTTGCACAATCGAAGAAATCGTAGTGCTCACGCCAACCATCATCAACACTAGAACAACTAGCGACACAATGCAGAACAGGCTGCGAAGCATAGTGATAATACCAGTGTCAGCAGCAGTAACTTTAGTAACTTGCTGAGCGCGCACACGCATAGAAGTCATGTCGTTAATACTTCTCACAACAGCATCAACACTAGGAGCAGAAGACGAGTAAGCAATAACATCCGTACCACGCTTAACTCCTGTAAGAGAATTTACATCTGCGTTTAGCGCATATAACATGGAATCCTCTGCGCCGCCTGTGTCCAAAATGCCACAAACGCGGAAAGTTGTGCCGTGAGTATCCATAATATCTGTTGAGACTCTGCCTTCAACGAGCTTTTGTTGAGATGAATTTTGTGCAGATTCTTCTGAAGAATTTGCAACAGAATTTTGCGCTGGTTTATCTGCAGATTTATTTGCAGCCTTATTTTCAGACTTCTCTGCTGGCTTATGCGAGCCGGCAGTATTATCCGAGGATCTATACGCAATCGCAATTCGAGAACCTATTTTTAAGCCCATCGCAAGAGCTACATCTCGCCCAACCATAACATTTCCACTGCTAGGCCAAGAGCCGTCTACATTCCAATGCTTATTAAGCGACTTTACTGAACGAACGTCTATTCCTGCTAAAACATACGGAGCTGCGTTAATACGCACGTTTTCGTAACGATACGTAGCAGAGCGCATAGCACCTTTTGCAAGAACCATATCATTTGTGTGCAAAACCATTGCGCGATCAATACCGTTTTTCCACTCGCCCTCAATTGGAGTTACGATAATATTCGCTCCATACGCACGCATTTCATCGCTCATTTGCTGAGGCACAACAAGGCAGATTGCAGCTAAACAAAACAGCGTGGCAGCACCAACAAGCGTTGCAATAACAGCCATCAAAGCACGCGATTTTCTACGAAATACCGCGCTAAATAGCATGGTAATAAACATAGAATTGTTGGAAGTCATATAAGATTTACCTGCCATGAAGCACCTCCGCAGGACGCACACTCAAAATCGAACGAATCGACGAGCCTGCAGCCGCAAGCACAGTCAACGCAAGCAGCACGAACACCAGAACAAATACCATCGGTCGGAACAAAATCGCAGAGTCGAACACTGTAAAACCAATAATCTGCGCCACTGCAAATCCCAAAGCCATGCCGACTAACGCTCCACCAAACGCAATAACCGCAGTTTCCATAAGCATAAGACGAGCAACAGCACCATCACGCGCACCCAAAGCCTTAAGCAATGCAAGCTCACCGGAACGCTCAGAAATTGAAGCAGCCATAAGATTCGCCACAGCAACAGCCGCAGCAATTAAACTTAACGCAGTCATCAAAACCATAACAGCGCGCGTCTTATTTAATACGTTACCCTGAAGAGCTGCAACTTGACGAACCTGCTTTGCAACAGCTCCAGGAATTACCTCCTCAATTTGGTAAGTAATCGAACTCGGGTAAGCCGTGCAATACCAAGTTTCCCACTCTTCCTGGCTGAGCGCTGCCGGATTTTTAGCAGCCTTTCGCGCTAAATCATTTTCAGGAGTAGTAAGCGCCTTTACTTCAATCGAATCAACCTTATTCGGCTTATTTGCAAGGCTTTGAGCATCGCTAGAACTTGCGTAGATTGCGTTATTATCGTCGTCGCCAGAATCGTATATGCCAACCAAGCGCAACGAAACCTCGCGCCCGTCACGAATCAAACGCAAACGCTGACCAATTTTTAAGTGCAAATGCTCAGCTAGCTGCGCACCTACCATTGCTTCAGATTTATTATCTTTTGCCCAACGACCTGCATTAATCTTCCACCAAGAGCGCAAACCCCTAACACCAACAACCGTTGTTTCCCCGGAAGCGAGCGCAAGCTTACGATTAAACCAAGTTCCAATAATAGGCACTACCAAATCGCCAGAAGATTTCGCTTCAAGATTTGCGTGAACTTTTATTTTTGGCGCAAAATTAGTGATATTAAACGCCCAGAAAATCATTTTTATTTTTGCAGCATCAGATTCTTTTAGCGAAGCAGTAGACTCGTGGCTTTCCGCAGCCTTTAAACTCCCAGAACCATTAGTATCAATCTGCTCGCGAGAAGCATACAAATCATTTACAACAGCACTTGATTTTGGCTGAACCACAATATTCGAACCGTACGAGCTGAGCTCTGCGTTAATTTTGTCTCCAACGTCATACACAACGCTAAGCATTGACACACTAACGCACGCACTTAAGCACACTACGAGAGCAATTAACACACGCTTTTTCAATTGCCGCACAAGAGATCGAGCAACCATGCGCATCATAAACATAGCAACTCTCCCTTACTTAAAATGCGAACTGAGCACGTCTAAATCAGCAGTATGAATTGTGATTTTGCCATGCCCAGCCTTATACGGGAACGGAATCGGATTGCAACCACCTTTAAAACCGATAGTTGCCAAATTAATTGCTACGTCACATTTACGGCAAATAATCTTACCGTCTTTTTCATAGTAGCCTGCATCTCCACAGTTTTCGCAAGCATCCAAGCCAACGCCATACGCTCCACCATTCTTTTTAATGATTATAAAGCGCATAACAGTGCCGTCTTTTGCTTTGTATTGGAAGCGATGCAAATGACCATCTGAAACTTGAACGTAATTAATAGTCGCAACACCATCGTGCAATTCGTACGGTTCTGGAGGCGTAAGAGTTGGTTTAATATTCATAATAGATACGCCTACAGTAAGCGTAAGTATTACTGTTATAACAGCCAAAAGAGCTGCGAGCGCAGACTTTCGTGATTTCCTTTTAAACGCTCGCTTCGTGCGAATTTCTGCAGCATTTTCACCAACTACAGCCGTTTTAAAGCCGATTATTACGGATGCAGCAGCAGGAATCATAAACACGCTAATTTGCGCCATAATCATTAACGGAGCGTTATTAATTAGCCAAACAAGCACGCTGAAAGAAAAGTCATCCATATAAAGCAGAATGCTTCCTTGCATAATCTGCAAAAGTGAAGTTATGTGCTGCACTAGCAAAATAATCATGCTTAAAACTACAGCGATTTTGAAAGAAATCGCGTTAGATGTAGTGCGCAAAGAACGAACCATAAGGCTTAAGCAAATAGCAGCAATAACTCCAAGCACAAAACCAAGCGCTCGAAGCAACATGTCTGATGTAAAAGGCGGAGTGCTTGAATCCACGAAGATAGTAAGCTGCAAAATAACATCTGGCAAAGCATAAAACACAGTAAACGCTAAGCAACATGCACCAATTGCGTTACTTATGTGCATTAAAAGCGGGCAATTACGCCAATTTCTTACTATTTTGTGTGAAAAGATAACCACAATAATTGCAGCAATATCAAGCGGAACTGCAATGCACAACGCCGGCATATTAATAAAGTTTCGCTGATTAATTACCACAGATGCGCGAAGTATAGCAAAAATAAGAGCTGCAACTGTGCCTGCAGACAGCCCATACAATCTCCAACGTGCGCTTAGAGGCTTATCTCGCCCCTCGCCAACAGTGAGCGATGTGCTTAATCCCATTGTGAGTAGCGTAAGAGGGAGCAGCCCAGGCATAACTGCCACAAACAGTCTGAGCATAACTCCCTCCTTTGCTGTTACTTATTATTT
>NZ_LXJL01000107.1:0-5575 GCF_001641215.1 Gardnerella sp. 30-4
TTATCTCCAATACGGAACTTTTTACTATTAAACGCCACTCCCATAATTCTGCTAATAATATACTCATCAGTTATAAGCACGAAATACTGCTTATCTTTTTTATCCACCAAATAATACTGATCAGCCCCAAGAGTGGCAACAGCTTTACTGAAATCATATATGCCAAACAATGGCAATCCTCCAAGGAGAGTAGAAAACCATCCAACAAAATTATCCACCATTTTCTCAGATGAACTGTTATAAGTCTTAACAACAGTTAGCATATTGATTTCTGAGTCAGGATATTCATCTAAGACAATCTGCTCTTTAACTTTCGACTTCTTAAAACTGCTCAACCTACCGTCGAAACCATATTTATTGAGATTAATAGGCTTCTTAGTAATAGAAAAATCAACGCTATTGTTCTCATCCAAAAGATAATCAACGCTCACGCTTAGAGCAGATGCAATAAATTTCAGATTCTCGATATCCGGCAAACCCCGATTCGTTTCCCATTTTGCTACAGCAGCACGAGATACCATCAATAATTCCGAAAGCTCCTCCTGCGTCAACCCAGCTTCCAGACGAGCCTTTTTAATTTTTTCCCCCAAAGATATAACACTACTCATGACACAACTCCTTTCAAATCACTTATTACACATCATGAAATTACTTGACGGAAACCAAATTAGTATTGAAACATTTGATTTATATACCGCCTAATTACAAACTAACAAATAATTTACAACGGAAAAAGAAACAAGGTGAAACACTATAGTTACCAACTGTAACAGCATGAGAAATCAAATAATGTAGGGAACTTTTTTACGATTTTTACACTAATTTGTTCCCTAAAACATAAGCAACTAGAGCACACAAACACTCGACAGCAGAATAGCAAAATCACATCTAGAATCTCGAGAAGTAAGCTTAAATCCACCGCACGCTAAACCTTTTAACATTTAGTCCTACAACCACATTTCTAAACAAAGCCAATCGTCGCACTAATATCCCGCCAAACATCGGAACAAAATCCAGACAATCGTCGGAATGAAAACCCGCCAATTCGCAAGGAAAACAATGAAACATCGCGCTTGCTCTTGCTTATTAAACCCTTTAATAATAGCCATCGCGAAACATAATCTACATAAGAGCAAAATCAAGTACCTTACGCATTCTCTTCCAATAGAAAATCCGGTAAATATTTGTATATAATCCCTTCTTGCGAAAAATTCATTGTGTCCATCGATAAAACGAATTTGGGATAATTATCCTTAACCAATCAATAAACGCCAAATTCCCTACTACGAGCATCTTCGCTAGCCATCAAATAAGCAACTTGATAACTTGGAGGAATAAGTCTTATCGAGAACAGAAGTAAGCTGGGTGTGGCTGTCTAAAAAATGTCCGCACCCCGACGGTAAAGCCTATATGTGCGACATTTTTAATCATACTTTCACCCTTGGGGGTAATATTAAGCGCAAGCATACCATATTTCGTTCGGATAGCACCTGTTATTCGCCACAAAATCGACGCTGAAAGTCACTTATTTCTTTCCAAGCCTCCACGCTTTGAGCACTACTTCTATTACTCCGTAAGTCAATGCGGCCAACGGCCAAACAATCCAACTTCTCCCCCAATCGGACGTAATGAAACTGTAGGCTAAATAAATGCAGACAACTATAAGCCAGTAAGCTTGGAGGAATAACCTAATCTTTACAGGATAGACAATCTTTTTCTTCGGTTGCAGCAAACGGTAATAGGACGAGCGGATAATATTCGCCTGTACGAATAAATAAACAGCTGCTGCCACCAGGGCAATAGCGACAACTACAAAAAAGCCGGATGAAAGTTGATAAAATTCCGGCGCTATATCCGAAATTATAAGAAAAATAAAGGCAACCATACATAAAACGACACCGCTTACCGTACGCAGCACATACGACGGCATGAACCGTTCCAAGCGTTCTTTGAGCACACTGTCAACGCCGTAAGCCGTTTCAAAGTCCTCTTTTTCCAAATATTGATAACGCTTTCCGTGGAAACTCTGAATAATAAAAATAGCTACAGCTACAGTAATAATCGCAACACTGAATGCTAAGCCCATAGTTTTACCGACTTGCGCATTTACTGTGTGAGAAAGCAAAAGATTACTGCCAATCAACGGGATTGCCGCCAGAACACAAAGAAGAACGCCTAGAGCAACATAGGAGGCAAATGATATTCTGTGAGCAATATAAGCGGAGGCTTCTTCCAGCTCAATTATCCGCATGCGAACGCCGGCTTCTTCCTGGCAGGCATTTTCATCTGCGTTGACGTTCTTCCCCATAACATCAATTTCATCTTTTACCAGAAGATCTGTACTAACACCAAACAAACGGCTCAATGCGATTATCCGTTCCATATCCGGGATAGTTTGTGCGCCTTCCCATTTGGAAACAGCTTGGCGACTGACGCCCAATTTGTCCGCCAATTCTTCCTGCGACCAACCGTTTTGTTTACGCAGTTCCAATATTTTATCTGCTAAAATCATAAAAACTTCTCCATTCCAAACTAGAATTCATCATGATCATGGTGAAATTATAGCTAAAACAGCAGTTGCGTAGTAGCAAGTTCAGTTGGCAATTGCCGTTAAAAGCGCAATTTCTGCCGACAAATGAGCGCAACCGACCGCCAATTCGTTTTCTTTCATTTTCACACCGCGCTTTCCAATCATCTTCACGAACGCAAGCAAACGCATCCGTTACAGACTGCAAATCTTCGCCCTCATAATACTCAACAAGCAACTTCTTAAACTCAGGAACCTTATTTTCTTGAATAACCAACAAGCCATTACCATGAGAAATCAAATAATGCAGGGAACTTTTTTACAATTTTTACACCGATTTGTTCCCTAAAACATAAGCAACTAGAGCACACAAATATGGATTCTACTATCTGACAATCACTATCTGGCAATCTTCAGATACTCTTCGATTCTGGCATCCAACGATTCTGCCTACTACCAATCTGCCCTACTGCTCTCTGCAATCAGTCCAGTGCTATATTCATAAGTATAAGTGTTCTGCATATGAGCATCACTCGACGACCAGCTTCCATTTGAAGATTTTGAAGCCTTAAACAGAATATAAAGACCACATTTTCCATCCTGAGAGTCCCTGTTATACTGCAGATAAGTAATGTCCGAACGGCTTTCACTCAGAACAAAGTACATATCCCCCTTGGCGGTATAGTTCTCCTTGAACGCAAAGCCTTTCGCCGCAAAATACTTATCAAATATCTTAAGCGCTGCATTTCTTTCCTTCTTTGATTCTAAATCACGCTCAGCGGCATCATGCAAATCGTAATTTTTATCTGGCTCTTCAACCTTTAATCTTGTATCTTTTAATCTTGTATCTTTCCTGTTATTGCGATCGATTCTGCGATACCACTCAGATTCACTTATTTTTGGATCAGTATCACTTGAATCTGTCATTGGTCGAAGATACTTAAGGAAAAACGGACCTTCAGACCGATAAAGATAATACTCAAAAGGAGCATACATATCATCTACGTGCTCTGTGTATGTACCATTATCATTTTGTTTCACAGAATATCTTCCAACAATAAATAAAACGTCAAAAAATCCAAGACCTAAGATAATCAATACGCAAAGTAGAACAGATAGATAACGAAGTACAATTCTTATACCTATTTTCCGTATACGCGAAATAAGATAGAGATTATAGAAAACACATTCAAGAGCAATCGTAATCATCCAAACAACTGGCATTGCCGCGCATATAACATATACCCAAGTCTGCAAAAGCCACCGATTTGGAAGATGCAACGCAGTTATTTCAAAAAATGCAGTTAGAATACCACTTAACACAAAAAAGCAACAAAGAACCAGTGAGAGTCTACCCTTCCCCTGTTGATTATCATAGCTAAGAAAAGATTTGTTACGCTCTACATTTGCACTCCTAAAACGACTATGTATATTGCGCTGCCCAATAACACAAATAACCCAAATAAGAGACACTACAACAAGAAGAAGAATTGCAAAACAATAGGTGATCCATCCAAAAAGCTGTAGCTTATTGGACGCCATAAAAACAGTTCCAATAATCATTAAGATGGAAAAGATTTCCGCACTCAGTTGTAAAACCTTATACTTGGACAATTCCTTATTTGCACTGTTAAGGTTCTCACATATTTGCTCATGTGATTCACAATATAGTGGATTTTTCTCATCTGTGGGAGTATGTTCCTGCTTTTCCTTCTCTTTCATCGATGAATCTGACATTTTTCTATCCCTATCATCGTTCAAGCTCTTCAAAAACATCATCTATCGGATAACTATCACCGCGAGCCGCCTGATCATAGCCTTTAGTCATCAAAGCATTAAACGTTTTCTCATCCATATCATCTTGTGCTGGAAGCGACTTCGGAATAGTAAGAGAAAACAGAATACCCTTATTAAGAATGATTTGACGATAAAACATGTCAATAGCAGTAGCCATAGGAACTCCAATCGTTTCCAAAATCTGCTCAGCCTGCTGCTTAATATTTTCCTGTATTCTCACATTCACATTCGCACTTTTAGTAACTGCCATATCAACCAATCTCCATACACACACCATAAATACTGTATCGCATATTGCAACACATTTGCACGAATGGGATTTTTTGACTGTCATACACGATTTTTATGTTCGCATTACTGCATCAGATAGCACGATCAAGCGCCGTGATGGTGGGAAGCCCCGCTTATTTTCTCGTTTGAGCCTGAACGTAAAAATGTCGGATAAAGGGAAGGAAATGAATTTACACCAAAGTGAGGGTTTGACCGATTCTTATCATCTTATCTCCTTTACTTTCTGTAACATATTTAATGGAACTAACATTTTGTCGTGTATATATTAGTGAGAAGCATTTGAAATACTTTCTTAGCTTCTTAGTGAGTTTTCCCTATTTATTGATAGCAAAACATAGGGAAATTAGGCAAGAAAAAAGACGATAGATTTTTTCTTTTTTCTATCGTCTTACACATTTAGTATTCAATTTTTCAGTTCAACAAACTAGAATTGACTTATTCGAAAATTTTAATAAATCTCTTTTGCGTCTTATCACATACATATCCTATATTTTCATAGAATTTATGTGCTTCCGTTCTTGCTTCTGTTGAGTTTAACCTGATAAACTTAAGTAATTTTTGTCGAGAATCCATTTCTAAATGATTCATCAATTTTTTTCCAATGCCTCTTCCTTGAAACTCTGGTAAAACAGCTAATCCTAGAATATTTAATCCACAATCTGAATAAAGACTCTCATACATTTCAGCATGTATAAATCCAACAACTTTATGTAAATCCTCATCCTCATAAACATAAATCACATGATGCTTTTTATCAGCGGATAGTTTTGTGATTTGATTCTCTACTAACTCTGTAGAAACAGTATATCCTAAAGAAATATCACATATTTCTCGTATAGATTGAGCATCTTCTTTTTTTATTTTTCTAATCATTTCATTACCTCCGCAACTTCAAATTTATCTAGCTCTATTATTTCAGATATACCCTCGACCATATAGTTATAACAGTAAATCTTACAA
>NZ_LXJL01000108.1:0-5539 GCF_001641215.1 Gardnerella sp. 30-4
TAAGAAAAAATAAGAAAGGTACAAAATATGCCAGGAGCAAATCTTACTCGCGTAGAAGCTCAAGAGCGTTTCGACGCTATCCAAATGCCAATTCACTACGATGTTGCGCTCGATTTAGGAAAAGGCGGACGCGATTTTACTTCGCGCACAAAGATTGAGTTCGATGCTAAGGCTGGTAGCGCAAGCTTCCTCGATTTAATTGCAAACAGCGTAGAATCCGTGGTGTTAAACGGTACCGATCTTGACGTTTCTAAAGTTTTTGCAGACAGCCGAATTGAGCTTGCAAATTTGCTTGAGCATAATACCGTAGAAGTTGTAGCAAACTGCCAGTATTCCAACACGGGCGAGGGTTTGCACAGAAGTGTCGATCCTTCTGACGGAAACGTGTATTTATATACTCAGTTCGAAGTGCCGGATGCTCGCCGTGTTTATGCTGTATTTGATCAGCCAGATTTGAAAGCTGTTTTTGATTTTACGGTTGATGCTCCAGAAAGCTGGATCGTTACTTCAAACATGCCAATTAAAAGCGAAACAGCGTTAGAGGGCCGCGAAACTGAAGCAGGCACTTTGGAAAATGGTGCTGTAGAAGGCATGAAGCGCTGGGTATTCGAGTCAACTCCAAAGATGAGCTCTTATTTAACTGCTATTTGCGCAGGACCTTACGCGCAATGGCATACAACTTACGACAACGAAGACGGTCGCGTAGTGCCAATGGCAATGTACTGCCGTCAGGCACTTAAAGACGCTTTTGCAAAAGACGTTGACTACTTGTTCGATATTACGAAGAAAGGTTTTGCTTTCTACGCTAAGACTTGGGGAGTGCCGTATCCGTACGCAAAGTACGATCAGATTTACGTGCCAGAATATAACGCTGGAGCTATGGAAAACATTGGTATGGTTACGATTCGCGACCAGTACGTGTTTGAATCCAAAGTCACGGACGCTTATGCTGAGCGCCGCGTTGTAACAGTTTTGCATGAGCTTGCACACATGTGGTTCGGCGACTACGTGACCATGAAGTGGTGGAATGATTTGTGGCTTAACGAATCCTTCGCAGAATTCACTTCTACTCTTGCAACTGCTGAAGCAACCGAATGGCATGACGCTTGGAGCACTTTCAATTCCGGCGAAAAAAGCTGGGCACTTAATCAAGATCAGCTTCCAACAACGCACCCAATCGTGGCTCCAATCAACGATTTGAATGACACTTCCGTCAACTTCGACGGCATCACTTATGCAAAGGGTGCTTCCGTATTGAAGCAACTCGTAGCGTATGTTGGTCGCGAAAAGTTCTTTGAAGGAATCCATAACTATTTGAGCAAGCATGCATACAGCAACGCAACTTTGGCCGATTTGTTGCACGAGTTAGAGCTTACAAGCGGCCGCGATCTTAAAGCTTGGAGTGCTCAATGGCTTGAAAAGGCTGGAATTAACACGATTTCTACCGAAGTCGAAGAAGCAGGTGACGGCACTATTGCTTCCTTGCGTTTGCGTCAGAGCGCGCCAGCTGAGCATCCTGTTCTTCGCGCACACCGTTTGGCTGTTGGATTCTACAATGTAGACGAAGCAACTGGCGAAATTAAGCGCACAAAGCGAATCGAACTTGACGTAGACGGCGAAGTGACGGAAGTTGTTGAGGCGCGCGGCGAAAAAATGCCAGCACTTATCCTTGTAAACGACGACGACTTGACTTACACGAAGCTACGTTTTGACGAAAAGTCGCTTGAATTTGCTGCCGAAAACTTGTATCGTTTCAAGGATTCTTTGACTCGCTCACTTATTTGGCTCGCGCTGTGGGACATGACTCGCGACGCAGAATTCCCAGCAGAACGCTTCGTGGAACTCAGCCTTAAAGCTTTGGCAACTGAGCGCGAATCAACTACTTTCCGCTATGCTCTTGGTCAAGTGAAAGTAACTGCAAGCCACTACGTTGTCCCAGAGCGTCAAGCAGAAGTCGCAAAGCATGTTGCTCACGAATTGTGGCAGTTAGCTTTGGCAGCTTCTGCAGGTTCCGACGAGCAATTCCAGCTCGTTAAGGCTTATCTTGGATACGGCGAAGTTGGAGATGCTGAGTTCTTGCGCGTAGCTAACGGATTGCTCGACGGTTCCGTGAGTTTGGAAGGCTTGGAAATCGACAACGACTTGCGCTGGAGCATTTTGATTGCGCTCGCAGGCGTGAATGCTTTGGATGAAGCTGGAATTGACGCGGAACTTCAAAAGCGCGACACGACTGAGAATCGCGAATACGCTTACCAGGCTCGTGCAGCTCGCTCAACTGCAGAAGCTAAGGATTGGGCTTTTGAACAGGCTTTGCGCAATCTCGATTTGACGAATATGCAAATGGGCGCTGTGGTTGCCGGATTTGCAAGCACAGCTAAAGGCGATTTGGTTAAGCCTTATGTTGAGCGCTACTTTGCTGAAGTTGAGTGGATTTGGAAGAACCGCACATTCCATATGGCTGAGGCTCTGATTGAGGGCTTGTATCCTGTGTATGCGCCGGTTGAGGAGCTGGTTAAGCACGGTGAAAAGTGGCTTGAGGCTCATGCTGATGCGGATCAGGCTTTGCGACGCATGGTGCTTGGTAGCCTTGATTCTTCGCGTCGCACGCTTAAAGTGCAGCATTACAACGCTTCTTTGCGCTAGTGCGATGTCCTGCTTTCGCGCTGCATTGAGCAAGTAAGTTCTTGTTTAATGTGGCGCGAGTTTTTTTGTTTAATGTGGTGCTTGGCTGGCAGTTTTCTGGAGTGGCTGTGAGGGGTGGGGTTACTTGTCTCGCAGCGCTACGCTCCTATACCTCATTTGGACTAGTGGATAGGTAGTTAAGTTTAGTTTTTTGCTTACTTTTTCTGCGGAAATAGTTATTCATCATCACGATTATTACTATCGCTCCGCTTTTATATTGCTCGACCAAGCAACACCCACCCCTCACTACTGATAAAACCGCTAGTGTTTTGTGGTGTGGTAGGAGAGTCTGGTGCAGTTTGTGCAGCAGCGCGAATGCTAGTGTCCACTAGGGGATAAGTATTCAATATCTGCAGAGCATGAATGTTAAAGTTCACTAATCAACAAGTAATCGATGTTCGCAGAAGTATTACTGCAAAGCTTCTTTGCTGCGCTAGCGCGTTATGCGAAACAGTGAGTAGAATTGCGGATAGTGTGTGACGCGCTAGTATGCGATGTTGTTTGCTTGCGCGCAAGAGAAGTGATTTTTGCGAAAGAGGCTTTATTATGCCAAGAATGTTTGGTACAGACGGTGTGCGTGGATTAGCAAATCGCGATTTAACAGCGCAGCTTGCGTTAGATTTAGGTGACGCTGCAGTGCGCGTTTTGGGAGATAAAAGCGCAGTTGCGTCTGCTGCAGAAGAAGAAGCGTCATCAGATACCTCTTCTCGCTCCGCTCACGCTCGTCGCCGCGCGCTTATTGGTAGAGATACTCGCGTTTCTGGCGATTTTCTAGCTTCTGCTCTCGCTGCTGGCATGAGTGCTGGCGGTTTTGATGTTATCGATGCTGGAATTATCCCAACTCCTGGCGTTGCTTTCCTCACTTCCGTGCTTAACGTTGAAATGGGTGCTGTTATTTCTGCGTCGCATAATCCTATGCCAGATAACGGCATTAAATTCTTTGCGCGCGGAGGCTTTAAGCTTCCAGATAGCAAGGAAGATGAGATTGAGGCTGTGCTTGGTCAAGATTGGGAGCGTCCAACTGGTGCTGGTGTAGGTCGAGTCAGCCATGATACTACTACAGCTACTAACTTGTATATTGATCATTTAGTTTCTGCTGTTGCGCCTTTAAGTAACGCTTCTACTACGCGCCCAAAGCCGCTTGCAGGTTTGCGTGTTGTAGCAGATTGCGCGAATGGTGCTACTTCTGTTGTTGCTCCTGAGGCTTTGCGCCGCGCTGGTGCAGAAGTTGTAGTTATTAACGCATCTCCTGACGGCTACAACATTAACGATCATGCGGGCTCGACTCATCCTGAGCAGTTACAAGCTATGGTTAAAGCTTCAAAGTCTGATTTGGGCGTTGCGTTTGATGGCGACGCAGACCGCTGCTTGGCTGTCGATGAAAACGGCAATATGGTTAATGGCGATCAAATTATGGGTATTCTTGCTCGCGCTAAAAAGGCTGAAGGCAAGCTTAATCATGACACTCTTGTAGTTACAGTTATGAGCAATCTTGGCTTAAAACTTGCTCTTAAAGATATGGGTATTGCAACAGTGCAAACAAACGTTGGCGATCGCTACGTTCTTGAAGAAATGCTCAAGCACGATTATTCGCTCGGCGGCGAGCAGTCTGGTCACGTTATTAATCGCGAATTTGCAACCACCGGCGACGGTACGCTTACTGCTTTGACTTTGTGCCGTGAAGTTGTGCGTTCAGGCAAGAAACTTTCGCAAATGGCTGCAGACTTCCCACAGCTTCCGCAAGCTCTTGTAAATGTGCCAAATGTAGATAAAATGGCTTCGAAAACTAACGCAGCTGTGCTTGCAGCTGTTGAGAAAGAATCGAAACTTCTTGGAGATACAGGTCGCGTGCTTTTGCGTCCTAGCGGCACCGAGCCTCTTGTGCGCGTTATGTGCGAGGCTGCAACTCAAACTCAGGCGGATGAGGTTTGCGCTCGTCTTGCTCAAGTTGTGGTTGATAATCTGAAGTTATAAGTTTGCTTACTTTTGCGTTCTCTGTTTGCTTACATCTCAGTCGGCTCTAGCAGTGCGCAAATAATTTTGATACACTTATATCTTTAGTGCTGCTTTCAAATTCTGCTCGCGGCATGTAAATTTTGTATATTTTCGCGTTATTATGCGCGTTATTTAAAACGGTGAAAAGGAGTCCTATGTTTACGCATCACGCAAGTGTTGATACTAAGCTCAGTCGCGCTGTTGAGCGCTTGCTTGATTCCGCTACAGAAGACGGCATTTTGCCGATTGTGCAGGCAGGTGAGCCTGTTCTTCGCCAGCGTACTGTTGCGTATGATGGTCAGCTTACACGTGCAACTCTTACTAAGCTAATTTCGTTAATGCATAGCACAATGTTGGAAGCTCCGGGAGTTGGTTTAGCTGCTCCTCAAATTGGTCTTGGTCTTGCTATTGCTGTTATTGAAGATCATGTTCGTGATGATGAGGACGATCCTCGTGACATCGCAGAGCTTCCGTTTAGAGCTATTATTAACCCTCATTATGAGCCTATTGGTACGCAAACTCGTAGTTTTTATGAAGGTTGTTTAAGCGTTTCCGGCTATCAGGCTGTACGTCAACGTTGGCTTGATATTCAGGCTACTTGGCAGGATGAGGACGGCAAACAACATTCCGAGCGTTTGCATGGTTGGCCTGCGCGTATTTTCCAGCACGAAACAGATCATCTTCGTGGTGAACTTTATATTGATCGTGCAGAAATGCGTTCACTTTCCACTGATGAGAACCTTGAGGATTATTGGGCAGATGAAGCAGTTCCAGTGGCGGCGGCTCGCACTTTGGGATTTGCTATCTAGGTTTTATTGTCAATTTATTTATTAATTTGATTTTGTTTTTGATTAATAGATAC
>NZ_LXJL01000109.1:0-3085 GCF_001641215.1 Gardnerella sp. 30-4
TTTGTGAATAGCTCCGTAATTTTACTCAAGCTTTTAACCACAATAGTAAAAAAATATTTACTCATACTTTCTTTAAGCTCATAGTTGACTCATGAATGCTTATTAAAAGTGTTCAAAATAATATTTAAAGGGTTGGGCTAAAGGAGATTTTTATGAAAAAGTATGGAGAGAAGCATAATAGTGCTCGTAGCGATAACAATATGCGCGCTAGTATGAAACGTAAAACTATTCGTAGTCTGTCAGCATTTTTTGCTTCTATTTTTGTAATTCCTGCTATATTCTGCACGCAGTCAGCTTTAGGTTATTATGATGAACCTGGTGTATTTTATAAGGTTTCAGACAAAATAGAATGGCTTAAAGATCATACTCTTCGCACAAAGCTTGGTCCTACACCAAGTTATTGGGGCAAGAAACATATATCTTATTGTATTGAATCAAGTGTAGATTTTGGTCGCTCATCAGGTGATTGGAAGCAAGAACTCGACAAAGATTATCGCATTGCTGCAGAAATGATAAAAACTTCTAGTAATAATGACGATTTGCTTACTCAAACATCTATAGCTTTCGCAATGCACGATCATTTTGATCTTAAAAAAGATGAGTGGAAAAGAGCTGTAGATAATGGTTTTGAAAAAATCTCTACTGAGGATTTGAAAAAAACATCTAAGAAATTGTGGGAAGAAGCCGAAAATAATACTCCTATGAACTTAGAAGTTAATCAAGAGTATACTTCAGGAAAGCATGCTGGAGTTGTGCATGTAAGGGTGAAAAATATCAAGGGCTATGCTCTTAAAGATGTTCCTATTAGGCTTGAATCTGAAGATGCTTTAGTTGAGTTTAATGATGGTAAACAATCTGTTGAATTAAAGTCAAAAGATGAAGTAGTGAATATTCCTTGGAGTTCTAAGAGGAATGGTACTGCCATCGTTAAAATTGGATTTTTAGCTCCTAAAGCTGAAAGATATTATTCACCTGAATATCAAGACGAGATACGTTCCATAAACGATGCTGAATATAGTGAAAAACTTGCTTTCGGAGTAAAAGACAGTTTCCAGCCGACTCTTACTTCAAAAGTTGCAAAACATGAGCTGCATGTGGGCGAGAAGGTTGATAGCACGGTAACCAGTGGAGTGTTGGCAAAAGATAGTTGGTTAAATGGAGTTACTTTGCGTGCCCAAGGATATTATTTCGTTGGATCTGCTAAAGATATTTTGCAAATTAGGCAACGTAACAATGGCGAATCTGCAGTTCAATACCTGAAACGTATTAGAGCTTTGCCAGATTTGCGACAGGTTGCTGCAGCAAAAGCTGACTTTTCTAAAGCTAACGAAAGTGTGAATGCTAAGGCTAAACGCGCAAATGGCGATATTAGTGCATCAGATTTGAAGGAAGCTGAAGATTACAAAGTCGCTGATAATGAAGCTGGTCTTTTTGGCACATGGGTTTGGATTATTTCTCGTGATGCGCAGAAAAAAGAAGATGCAGATAAATTAGATGATGAAGTTGTGAAAGTATTTGGTTCTGCAGATTCTACTTCTGTATACCAAGCAACTATAAGTTCTGATGTTGTTACAAAGCAGAAAATTGTTGGTATTGGCACAGAAATTGTTAGTGAAATCACTGTAAGAGGTCTTCCGGAAACATATGGATCGTTTAAAGGTAATGAAACATATGGTTTTAATGCCGACAAGAAGGCACACATTCGCGTTTGGTGGGCTGGAGAAGGCAGTGAAAAAAG
Organism: Gardnerella sp. 30-4; assembly: GCF_001641215.1. Classification (NCBI taxonomy): domain Bacteria; kingdom Bacillati; phylum Actinomycetota; class Actinomycetes; order Bifidobacteriales; family Bifidobacteriaceae; genus Gardnerella; species Gardnerella sp. 30-4. The sequence continues at coordinate 1,739 of NZ_LXJL01000109.1, forward strand.
CACTAAAAAAGATAATGAAAAATATATGCCGGGATCTAAAGGTGAAGCAGCCGAGCAAGAGCCAAAAGAAGATGCGCATCATCATTTAATTGGTAATTGGGAGGTTCCAGCAGTAAATGGAGTTTATAAGGTTGGTAATGGAAGCATTACAATGCGCCCTATTGCTGGAGTCAATAAATCTTCTTCGGATCCGAAAGTTTTGAAAGATAATGTGCATATTCGCGCCAATAAAAATAGTGAGTCAGGATGGTATGTGTTTGTTTATGATTTTCCTGGTTCTTCGCGCGCTTTAGCTCATAAATCTGCGTATAACGGATTGTGGAGTCGTGCCTTAGTTGAACCGAATGTTTTAACTACTCCTGTATCTGTTACAACTAGAGTAAGCGATGAAAAGGTTAAGGCTGGTGAAAAGTTCCACGATAATGCTCGTATTACTGGCACGTTGCCAAAAGGCAGTTACGTAGTGTTTAGTGCATACGAGTATGAAGATGGTAAGGAAAATAAGAGCGATTGTGACGGAGCTAAATGTAACGATGCTAAGGATGGCGACGCTAAGAATAGTGAAACTAAAAATAGCGGTACAAAAAACAGTAATTCTGAAACTAAGGAAACTAAGGAAGCTAAAGAAACTAAAGAAACTAAGGAAACTGCAATATCTGTTGAAATTGAGAAAAAAATGCCTCAATCTCGCGTAAATATTACAGATAAGCAGGCTGAAGAAAGTAAGAAGTCTTCTATTTCTGTAAGTTCTGCAGATATTACATTAGATCATGAAGGAACTATTTATTGGAAAGCTGAAGTTTACGATGCTCAGGGTAATCCTTTAGCAACTCATGTATTGGGTGTAGAAGGAGAGACTGTGCAAGTTTCCGGCGGCGAGGATCGTTCTAAGAATGATAAGAATGATGGAAATGATGAGCATGATGCAAATGATGAGAAAAATGAAGAAACTTTGAGTAATGAAACTGATGGAAAAAATAGTAATGAAAATAAGGAGAATGGTAAAGAAAGCAAAGAAAAAGTAGAAGAAAATCATAGTAAAACTGGTAGTGATGAAACGGTTAACAGTGATGATTTAACTGATTCAAAAAATGATGGGAACGATCATACTTCCAATCAACATGTCGGTACGAATAGCAACGAAAATGCTAGTAAGAATTATGTTAATCAAAGTAATACAATTCCAACATCGCTTGCTGTTACTGGCGCTTCTTCGGTAACTGTGATACTTCTTGCTGTTATTATGTTAACCTTTGCTTCAGGTTTATCGTTAGGTCGTTTTTCAGCTATAGTTCCTAAACATGGGAGAATGTCTACTGGGGCACGGCCTGTCTCTTATACACATCT
>NZ_LXJL01000109.1:3827-9347 GCF_001641215.1 Gardnerella sp. 30-4
AAGTAATACAATTCCAACATCGCTTGCTGTTACTGGCGCTTCTTCGGTAACTGTGATACTTCTTGCTGTTATTATGTTAACCTTTGCTTCAGGTTTATCGTTAGGTCGTTTTTCAGCTATAGTTCCTAAACATGGGAGAATGTCTACTGGGGCACGGCATAGCGAAATTCCTCCAATGAGGCGTAGATTAGTGCAATAATATGTTTTGATATAGAATATTTGACGCGTTAGTCTATTGAGATCTTTTTGAAGTAGATTAACGCGTCATTTTGCAATAAATAATACGATGATGCATAATATAGATACAACGATTTATTGTATTAATTTGTATATGATGTTATAACCTTTGTGTGGTTATGTAATTGATAAATCGGAGTAATGATGAAAAGTTATGATATTGATAAAGAAAAACTGATAGTACGCATGCATCGAGTACAAGGTCAGCTTGCAGCAGTCAATACTATGATTGAAAACGATGCGAAGTGTCAAGATGTTCTTATGCAGCTTTCCGCTGCAACTGCTGCTTTACATTCTTTAGCAGTGATAGTGGCAAGGGAACATGTCAATAAAGAAATACATGAATCTGTAAAAATTGGTACCGAAGGAGGTGCCGATGCAGCAATGGAAGATATTTCTGGTATCATTGACAGGTTATTGCGTTACGAAAAAGCGTAGTATTGGTAGTATCTAGTGATTAATTCGCATAATATTCTGCACACTGTTCGTCAATTGCAATCGCAGCCTTTCGAGGCTTCTTTCGTAGAGAAAAAATCAGAGTTTATTGGATGTATTTGTCATATTGACAATCTTGACGATGCTGTGGAATTTATGCAATCAGTGCGTTTTAAGAATCCTAAAGCTCGTCATGTTGCTTATGCTGCAATTTGTGGCTCATCGAAAGCTCAATTGCGTGAGCGCATGAGTGACGATGGTGAGCCAACTGGGACAGCAGGAAAACCAATATTAGATGTACTTAGATCGTCAAATTTAACAGATTGTGTAGTAACAGTAACGCGATATTTTGGCGGTATTTTGCTTGGAGCTGGTGGTCTAACCAGAGCTTATGCGCGTGCAGCAAGTATGGCAGTAGAATCTGCGCAAATAGTTGATATTATTACGTGCACTCGTTTTACTTGCAAGTTGCAATATCAACAATTGCGAATGTTGCAGCATATTGTAAGCCAAATGGAAGGCATAATTGACAACGAAATTTATGGTGCTGAAATTTCTCTTAATATTGCTATTCCAACTTTAAAATCACAAGAATTTCTTGATATGGTTCAGAATGCTTTTTCTGGAAGCGTTGTGCCGGAAGCAGATGGTACTCTAAGTAATAAGCTGATAGATACTAAGCGTTAAAGGTGATTTCATGGAAAAGACTAATGAAAAAACAAACACTACTGACGATTCATCTTATGAACCTTTAACTGCTGTATATGAGCATTTACGACATAGCGAAGATTCAGCTGAGCTTCATGAATTTGCTAGGAGAGAATTACCGGATCGATCAGATCAAGCGGCATTTTCTAGAGCCACTTCCTTGCTTGAAGCAGTTGCAGGTAATATCAATACTCCAGAAGAAGACCGTATTTATTTAGCTACAGAAATGCCTTTTCCAAACATATTAGTGAAACTTTCTGAAGATTCTGCTGATAAAGTGCGTTTGGCTGTTGCTGAAAATAAAAATGCTAAAAATTGGTTAGTTGGAAGACTTACTAAAGATTCATGTAACGCAGTTCGAAATGCTGCATTATGCAATCCAAAAGCTTCTTGGAAAATGCGTTTAGAGGGTGCGCAATCGGATGGCATAAGTGCTGAAACATTGAAATATTTGGCCTCCCTTGGTGTTAGTGCAGAAGAAAACGCTCCAACTGTATTAGCTTCCATGGTACGAAGAGCTGTTGCGTTAAATCCTGGTGTTCCACAAAATGTGCTGCAAGAATTATGTAACGATAAATCTGAAGATGTATCATCAGCGGCGCGCAGTCGTTGCTAACGCGAATAATGGAGCGTATGGATAATACAACAGATGAAGAAGTAGCAATGAAGCCATTACACCGTCTTGCTGAATTAATGGGCGTTGGCGTGAGTTTTATTGGTTCAGATAATCAAAAACACGAGATTCAAGATAACGTATTAGTTTCGGTTTTAGGCGCATTAGGCGTGGACGCTTCGACCAATGAGGCAATAGAAAAATCTACAAACGACGTTTTAGCGTATCGACATGGACGCATTATTGCGCCAACTATTTTGCACACTGTTGGCAAATGTGATGAAGTTACAGTTAATACGGGAATATTAGAATACCCAGTTGCAACATTGACATTGGAAAATGGTGAACAATATAAAGGCGATTTAACTATTGTTCCTAACGAAAATGATGTTGCATACCCTGTAAATGGAAAATTTGTTGCAACATCTCTTATAAAAATTCCTGAAGATGTGCCAATGGGTTATCACACATTGCGTGTGACGGTTGGTGAGCGTCAAGAAGAGGCAACACTTATTAGTGCTCCAGAAAGCATTGATACGCTTAATTCCTTGGAACCAAATGGAGAACAGCTTTGGGGATGGATGGCGCAACTTTACTCAATCCGTTCTTCAAAGTCCTGGGGCGTTGGTGATTTTGCTGATTTGGCGACTCTTCTTACTGAAGCTAAGCAAAAAACTGGTGCTGACTTTGTGCTAATAAACCCAATGCATGCAGGTGAGCCTATAACTCCGCTTACTCCATCTCCATACCTGCCGGTTGCTCGAGGAATGGTAAATGTAACGTATATTCGCCCAGAAAGTATTCCTGAGTACGAAACGTTAAACGATAAAACTCGCAAAGAAATTGAAAAGCTTCATGGACAGGTTGAGCCGCTTAACAATGACGCGCAAATAATAGACCGTGATTCCATGTGGCGTGTAAAAATGCGTGCATTGTGGCTGATTTTCAAGGCTGGTATGTCTGAAACTCGCGCTCGCGTTTTTAATGAGTTTAAGCAGGAGATGGGTGACAGGCTTGAATCTTATGCTACTTGGTGCTTGTGCTATGACAAGTGGGGTGCTCCAAAGGGTGACGATTGCTGGGAGAGGACTCTTACTAAGGATTCTGATCAAGTTCGCGAATTAGCTAATCGTTTCCCAGATACTCTTGAGTTTTATCGTTGGCTTGAGTGGGTTGCTTTTACGCAATTGCATGATGCTCAAGTTGCTGCTCGTAACGCTGGTATGAAAATCGGCATTATGTCTGATATGGCTGTTGGCGTGCATCCTGCAGGATCTGAAGTTTGGTGGAATCCAGAGCGATTTGCTAACGGAGCTACTGTTGGTGCTCCGCCTGATTACTTCAATCAGCAAGGTCAAGATTGGTCTCAGCCACCTTTGCATCCATTTGAGCTTGAGCGTACTGGTTTTAAAACATACCGAGATATGGTTCATGGAATGTTTGCTTCAGCAGGCGCTGTTCGCATCGACCATATTCTTGGACTTTTCCGCTTATGGTGGATTCCAGAAGGTTCAGCTCCAAGTGGCGGTGCTTATGTTTACTACGATGCTGATATTATGCTTGGCATTTTGGCAATTGAAGCCGCTCGCGCTCACGGTGTAGTTGTTGGCGAAGATTTGGGTGTTTTGCCTGCAAATGCTTTGGAAGTGTTGCGCAAGAAGGCTGTGCTTGGTTGCACGGTTGAATGGTTCGAAGAGCGTGACGGCGAATTCCGCACTCCAGACAAGTGGCGCGAAATGACGCTTGCATCTGTAAATACGCATGATTTGCCTCCTGCTGCCGGCTATTTGCGCTATGAACAGGTTAATATTCGTGAGCGTTTGCACTTGCTTACTGGTTCTGTTGAAGAATTCCGCGCTGGCGCTGAGGCAGAGCATCGCGCTATGATGCGAATGTTGGTCAAAGGTGGTTATTTGGATGCTCAGTTGCTTGAAGATGAGGATGCTCATACTCAGGAGATTATTGAGGCATTGTATCGCGCTTTGAAGGATGCTCCTTCGCGTTTGCTTGCTGCTTCTTTGGTTGATGCAGTTGGAGAGTATCGTACGCAAAATCAGCCTGGAACGAATGACGAGTATCCAAATTGGCGTATTCCGTTAGCTGATGGTGAAGGCAATCCTGTGTCTTTGGACAATATGTTTGATTTGCCTAGAGTGCGGTCGCTTTCAGCAATTATGAACGCGTGACGTTTTGCGATTCGTTTTGCGATTCGTTTTGCGATTCGTTTTGTAATTCGTCGCAGCCTTATATAAAATATACATTTGCAAGTAGTCGCCACTTGGCGATATACTTGCAGATTGTTGTGTTTCCCTAAGGGGTCCTTCAAAGCGCTTTTCCCACTCGCCATCGAGGACTTTCAGGGAGCCCACGGATTATGAGTAAAATATTTTCTATAAACCAAGAAAATATACGCTCGAAACACAATAGAGAAAAGGTACGATTGTGAAGACTTTCACACCGAAACCAGCAGATTTAACTCATGACTGGTACATCATCGATGCCACTGACGTGGTACTTGGTCGTTTGGCCTCTCAGGTAGCAATCTTGCTGCGTGGTAAGAATAAGCCAACGTTTGCTCCTCATGCTGATTCTGGCAATCACGTTATTATTATTAACGCTGAAAAGATTGCTTTGACTGGCAATAAGTTGAGCAAGGAACTGTATTCCCACTCTGGTCGTCCAGGCGGCCTTCGTCGTGATAGCTATGCAGAGCTTTTGGAGAGGAATCCAAAGCGTATTATCATGACTGCCGTTAAGGGCATGCTTCCAAAGAATCGTCTTGCTAAGGTGCAGCTTGACCGTCTTCGTGTGTTCACCGGCGCTGAGCATCCGCACACTTCGCAGAAGCCACAGGTCTTCGAGATCGCTCAGGTCTCTCAGCAGGCTAAGTGAGATCAAGGAGAATAGATATGGCAGAAAATAACAACTCCGCGGTTCTTGAGAACGAAGAAGAACTGACTAGCTACACCACTGAAACCAATGCTGGTGCAGGCACTGGTACTTCCGCCATCGAGCCAGGCTATGGCACTGGTCGTCGTAAGGAAGCTGTTGCTCGCGTGCGCTTGGTTCCTGGCTCCGGCAAGTGGACTATCAATGGTCGCACTTTGGAGGAGTACTTCCCATCTCGTTTGTTGCAGCGCGAAGTGAATTCACCAATCGTGTTGCTCAAGCTTGAAGGCAAGTTTGATGTTGTAGTCCTCGTTGACGGTGGTGGTACCACTGGTCAAGCTGGTGCTATTCGTTTGGGTGTTGCTCGTGCATTGAATGCTATCGATCGCGATGCAAACCGTGTTGCTTTGAAGAAGGCTGGCTTCTTGACCCGCGACGCTCGCGTTGTGGAACGCAAGAAGGCTGGTTTGCACAAGGCACGTCGTGCACCTCAGTTCTCGAAGCGTTAAGTTTCGCGAATTTATATTTGCAAATGGCTCCTGGTTTTGCTGGGAGCCATTTTTTGTATTTTTTATTATTTATTAAATTAAATTAAATTTGTTGAGTAAATGTTATAAATCTGTCTCTTATACACATCC
>NZ_LXJL01000011.1:0-22491 GCF_001641215.1 Gardnerella sp. 30-4
TTCTAATGCAATAAATGCAGCAGCCGATACGTTAAATGTTGAAGGTAATTGGAGTATTAACAATATCGACTTTGCAATTAATTATGCGAAACAAATGGTTTCTTGTTATGAAAATAAATCATTGGAAACGCAAAAAATTATTGTAGTTTTAAGCTTACTAACAAATCTAATTAAAAAAACTAACGAGATTTGCGAAACTTTACCAATCTTCTTATATATTAACGAAATATGTGAGTGTGCTGGTTTGCCGCGAATGATGTTCAAGGATGCTCAATGGCGTGAGATTGTTGATTGTGTGCGCAATTCTAGTGATAAGTGTAATTGTGATATAAGTGCGTTGGTCAATTTTATTTCGCCGCTGCTTATTTCAGAGTGGGAAAAGCATCGTGAAGACGTGCTGTGGGATCCTGAAGTTGCGAAGAAGCTCGCAAAAGAAGAGGATGATAGAAAGTCCCGCGAGGCTCTTGCTGCGAAGTTTGCGCACGTTGAGGGTAATAAAGAATCTACGCAGGCGCTTGATTAGTTTTTAGGTTGACTTATGTTTGATGCGAATGCTGCACGTCCGTAACGCGCGGCACAATGGAACCTATGACTGATATCGAGGAAACTCAAGAAGTTGCTAATAATGCAACAAAATCCGCAAAGCCTGAACTTCCAAAGAATGTTCGCGTGCGTTTTTGCCCTTCGCCAACCGGTACACCTCACGTAGGTATGGTTCGTACCGCGCTATTTAACTGGGCGGAGGCTCGCCATACTCACGGCAAATTGCTGTTCCGTATTGAAGATACCGATAATGAGCGCGATAGTGAGGAAAGCTACCAGCAGATTATTGAGGCTCTTCGTTGGCTCAATATTGATTGGGACGAGGGCATTGATGTTGGTGGAGATAACGGACCGTATCGCCAGTCCCAGCGCATGGAAATTTATAAAGACGTAGCACAAAAGCTTTTTGAAGCAGGATACGCTTATGAATCCTTCTCTACTCCTGAAGAAATTAAGGAGCGTAATATTGCTGCTGGCCGTCCTGCTGAATTTGGTTACGATGGCTACGATCGCAATCTTACGGAAGAACAGAAGCAAGCTTTCCGCGACGAAGGTCGCAAACCTGCACTTCGCTTGAAGATGCCAAATGAAGACATTACTTTTAACGATTTAATTCGTGGCGAAATCACCTTTAAAGCTGGATCTGTTCCAGATTATGTGATTGTGCGCCCGAATGGCGATCCACTTTATACGCTTACAAACCCTGTTGACGATGCGTTAATGGATGTGAACGTTGTTTTGCGCGGTGAAGATATTCTTAGCTCCACGCCTCGTCAGATTGTGCTTTACCGTTACCTTATGGAGATGGGCATTGCTAAGGAAACTCCACTTTACGGCCATATGCCTTACGTTATGGGCGAAGGTAAGAAGAAGCTTTCCAAGAGAGACCCTGAGTCCAACTTGTTCTTGCATAGAGATAACGGATTTATTCCAGAAGGCTTACTGAACTACTTGGCTTTGCTTGGCTGGTCGATCGCTCCTGATCGTGACGTGTTCACTATGGACGAAATGATTGAAAAGTTCGATGTGCGAGACGTTAAGGCAAATCCTGCACACTTTGACTTAGACAAGGCGATTTCCATCAACGCTGAGCATATTCGTATGCTCGATCCGCAAGATTTCTTGAATCGTTCTGTGCCTTACTTGCATAAGGATGGCGTAGTTAGCGCAGATAATTGGGATGCGTTAACTGACCGTGAGCGTGAAGTACTCACAGCTGCAGCTCCTCTTGTACAGCCTCGCGTGCGTTTGCTTGGTGAAGTCGCTGGAATGGTTGGAAGCCTGTTAAGCGAAGATGGCTACATTGCTCCAGATGACGACGCTCGTAAACAGTTGAAGGAATCTGCAGGCGAGGTTCTTGACGCTGCGCTCGCTGCTTTGAAGGGTGTTGATGCCGCTGATTGGCACACTGATTCCTTGCATGAGCTTTTGAATAAGAAGCTTGTTGAGGAAGCTGGTTACAAGCCGCGCTTGGCATTTGGTCCTGTGCGAGTTGCACTTTCTGGCCGTCGCGTTTCTCCGCCACTGTTTGAGTCCATGGAAATCGTGGGCAAAGACGTGACTTTGGCGCGTTTAGCTGGATTGCGTGAGCATTTGTAAATCACCAATAATTTATAAGCTCAAATAAAATTTGAACAAGGTGGGAACGTGGCACTATTGCTACGTTCCCGCTTTTTTATTTGTTTTATGTTTCGTTTAATATATTTTCGACACGCCGCGGTTGCGTATTGAGTTGTTATGTTGTAAAGTCGCTATTTGTTGCGTCAAGAGGCGTAGCTGATAAATGAAAGCCCCCGTCGTCTAGCGGTCTAGGACTACGCCCTCTCACGGCGCCAACACCGGTTCAAATCCGGTCGGGGGTACGAAGACGGAACGGTCCCAAGAGCCGCGAAGCCTGCCAATTGGGGTATGGTGTAATTGGCAACACAGGTGATTCTGGTTCATCCATTCTTGGTTCGAGTCCAGGTACCCCAGCGAATAGCTCTCGTAGAACGAGGGCTTTTTTGTTATCTATCTGTATTCCTGCGATTTGCCTCAGCGCGCGGCTGTTTCTTTACGCGGCTGTAAAGTTTTTGTCGGATTAAGGCGATGAAACGGCAGTTTCTTTACATGCGTGCTCAGTTTTTGCCGTTTACCGCGCTTGTACACGCTTATCCCGTTTACTACGCTTGCCGCACGCTTCTTATGCAGCCTTAAAATCAAAAACCCCGGTGCGTGACCGGGGTTAGAGAAAGAAGAGAAGAAGAGAGGTTTAAGTTATTAAAGTCAAATTCAACTACTTGCTTGTAGTTTATTTCCTTTTGATGTATATATAATAACCACCTTATGCTGAGTGCAGTAATGCGATTACCTGTGAATTGTCTGTGAATTTGTAACTATTTTACTGAAATTGCACGTTTTTATCGCTTTTGGGTTATTTCTTATCAGTATTTGCTTAATTTAGTATTTTTGAATGTAAATAATTTATGTAAACTTGCGAACAAAATTGAGTGAGTCGCGGCATATCTGCCGTATGCTTAAAGTATGACTGATTCTGCACAATCCGAAGCTCATGCATCTGCGGCACTTCCTTTATCTGTTTCGGCGCGTTTAGGACGTTTGCAGTTCCATCTTTCTGGTAAATTCCGAGTGCTTCAGTGTGCAGATGTTCAAGATGGGTTACGTATTTCACAAGACACCATTCGACTTATTGCTTCTGCTTGCGATGCTGTGCGACCAGATCTTGTAGTTTTTAGCGGAAACCAGATTGCAGGTTATGAAAAAGTATTTGCAAAAACTTTTCAGCGTAGACGCTGGCAGGAATCTTCCAATATTTCGTCTTCTGATAAGAAGCAATTGGTTGATAAAGTGCACGAATTCGTTGCTAAGTTAATGAAGCCACTAGAAGATCGCAGTATTCCATGGGTTGTTACTTATGGTAATCATGATTTCCAGTGCGGTCTAAATAATGAAGAGCTTGATAAGATATATCAAGATTTTCCATGTTGCATGAATCGTAGTGCTTCTAGTACATCTTCTGCAAGTGCTATGCAATCGACAAAATGTGTGTTGCCAAAGCAGATTATTTTTACATGCGAGCCTGGTACTTTTGCCTTGCCTGTTATGGATGAAAAGCATGAAAAGGTTGTTTTTTCAATAGTTTTAGTTGATTCTGGAGATTATGCTAAATCAGGCGGCTATGGTAGCCCTTCTAAAAAAACTATCGAGTTTATTTCTGGTCTTTCTTCTTATTTGCCTGAGCATATTTGCGTTTTTCAGCATTTTCCATTGCCGCAATATTATCGTGTTCTTCGCGAAGTTCCGCAAGAACTTGCTGCGCGCGAACATGCTATCGAGGGGTATCGTACTTTTGCTGGCCGCTATTATGCTCTTGACGAAAAACATGTTCTGCCAGATGGGTATTTAGGTGAAGGAATTAGCTGCCCTGACGTCGATAGTGGCGAATATGCTGCTTTGCTTGATGCCGGAGCTTTTGCGCTAATTGCCGGTCACGATCACCGCAATTCTTTCGCAGCTAAAGATCCCGAGAGTAATATGCTATTTGTTGCTACTCCTACATGTGGTTTTGGATCTTACGGTCCTGAACCTGCTAAAAGAGGCGTGCGCTTGCTCGAATTTGATATTCGTCATCCGTTTGAACCGCGTACGCAAATGCTTGAATTTGGGAATCTTGTTGGCAAACCTTCTTCCAAAAAAGCCTATACTTATGCTCTTACAGCTGAGTCTGAGCATGAATTGCCAGAAGTAGATTTATTGCGTAAACCATCATTGCTTACTAGATTGATTCGTCGATGGCGTCAACGATCTACGCGCTAATTTAATCAGTTTTAATAGATTGCATGAGCGCGTTGGCAAATATGCCGGTATTATAGTGAATAGTGTTTTAGCGCGAACGAAAGAGGTAAATGTGTCCGCACACAATACGGCTGAACAGAACAACAATAGTGGCATTGACGCTGCAGATGTGTTGCATGTAGAAGGTGGTAAGCCGCTTAATGGCACTATTAAAGTGCGTGGCGCAAAAAACTTTGTTAGCAAAGCTATGGTTGCAGCTTTGTTGGCACCAGGTAAGTCTGTTCTAAAAAACGTTCCTGAAATTCGCGATGTTCATGTAGTTTCTGATCTGTTGCGTTTGCATGGTGTTGACGTTGAGGTTAATGGGCCTGAAGGCATTGTGACAATTGATGCCACAAAAGTGCAGCTCGCAGATGTAGCTGACGTCGACACTCTTTCTGGTTCGTCTCGTATTCCAATTCTTTTTTCTGGTCCTCTTCTTCATCGTCTTGGAGAAGCGTTTATTCCTGCGCTTGGAGGATGCAATATTGGTGGTCGTCCAATTGATTTTCATCTTGAGACGTTGCGTAAACTTGGTGCAAATGTAGATAAAGATCATGAGGATGGTATACATATTACTGCACCTAATGGCTTACATGGCACTAAAATTCATTTGCCTTATCCTTCTGTCGGTGCAACCGAGCAGACTTTGCTTGCAGCGGTTCTTGCAGAAGGTCGTACAGAGCTTTCCGGAGCTGCAATTGAGCCAGAAATCATGGATTTGGTAGCCGTTTTGCAAAAGATGGGTGCGATTATTTCTGTAGACGTTGACCGTACTTTCCGTATTGAAGGAGTAAAAGAGCTTCAAGGATACACTCATACGTCATTAACTGATCGCATTGAAGCAGCTTCTTGGGCTTCTGCTGCTCTTGCAACACACGGAGATGTGTTTATTAAGGGCGCAACTCAGCCAGAAATGATGACTTTCTTAAACGTGTTCCGTAAAGTTGGCGGACAGTTTGATGTTACAGATAAAGGAATTCGTTTTTGGCATCCGGGTGGGGATTTGCATCCTGTTGCTATTGAAACCGATGTACATCCTGGTTTTATGACTGATTGGCAGCAGCCTCTTGTTGTTGCGCTTACTCAAGCGAAGGGCTTGAGTATTGTGCATGAAACTGTTTATGAAAATCGTTTTGGCTTCACGAAGCCACTTGTGCAAATGGGAGCTATGATTCAGCTTTATCGTGAATGCTTAGGTTCGCTTCCTTGCAGGTTCCAGCAGCGCAATTACAAGCATTCTGCAGTTATTTTCGGGCCTACTCCGTTGACTGGTCAAGATATTGACGTACCTGATTTGCGCGGAGGCTTTAGTCATTTAATTGCAGCTCTTACTGCTCAAGGTCCGTCGAATGTGCGCGGAATTTCGCTAATTGATCGAGGATATGCAGATTTTAGAGGCAAACTTTTAGCTTTGGGCGCTAATATCGACTGATATATTCTTCTACTTCTTCTACAAAACGTGAGTTTTGTAGGTTTATAAGCTTTTATCCACAATGCTATAAAAAGCTTTTTTACGCATAAATTTATCGGTACAGTAGTCGCAACTGTAATTCAATTACTCAAAAAATTAACTGAAATATTTGATGAGTAGTTGTAGTTTTCAATATTGCGGAGGCGTAACGATGGTTTGTGTAGGCGGACGCTATCAGCTGCTTGGTGAGCTGGGGCGTGGTGGCACTTCAACAGTCTTTCTTGCTGTTGACACCGTTTTGCACAAGCAATGGGCTGTTAAAGAAACGCTTCTGCAAGGAGACGAAGAGTATCAACAGCATATTATTCAATCCTTACGCGCTGAAGCGAATGTTTTAAAGGAATGCGATCATCCAGCTATTCCGCGAATTGTTGATTTTTTTGAAGAAAATGGTAGAGCTTATGCTGTTCGCGATTATGTAAAGGGGCGTTCTTTAAAATCTATTGTAGAAGAATCTGGATTGCAAAATGTTGAAACTGTTCTTGATCTAGGTATGCAACTTTGCTCAATACTTTCTTATTTACATTCGCATTATCCGCCAATTATATACGGTGATCTTAAGCCTTCTCAGGTTATGATTTCAGAAGATGGCACAGTCCGTTTGATTGATTTTGGTGCTGCAACGCAATTATATGCAAACGGGGGAGTGCTTGATTTACGCACAATAGACCAGTGCGACGCTCGATTTGCTACTAATATTTTTACTGCTCCTGAAATTTTGAATGAAAACTCTGCAGCAACTACTTCAAGCGATGTGTATTCGATTGGAATGACATTGCGTTACGCATTATTGCCAGCTGAAGTGTCTAAAACAGACGTGCAATCTGCTGTACTATTGCCTCATGAGAATCGTGAAGTAGTAGAACAATTGGTGTCTGTGCTCGCAATAGCTACAGCTACTAAACCATCTCATAGATATAAAGATTGCGAAGAAATGTTTTCTGCACTGGAAGCGTGTGAGCATACAGAAAAACATTCACAACAATGCGACACCTCTACGAATGTATTGCGACGTAAACAATGCAAAAATAGTTCTAAGTCTAGAAAAAAGCGCTATGCAATTACGGCATTAATTGTTATAGTGCTAGTTTTTATAGTAATTTTATTCAACTGCTTAGGTTTATTTGTGGGGAATGCTTTTGTAAATCGAAATAAGCAATCTTTTAATGGTGAGCCAAGTAGTAAAAGAATTGAAGCAATACGCAAAAATAATAAAAGTTACGATTCTTACATGCAATTAGCTGAGCGTGAAAGCAATTCGGATATTGCGTGTCGATATATTTCTCATGCAATGCAAGTGCAAAATAGCATGCGCAATAAGAAATATATAAGCAAAATGTCATTTAAACCTCTCCAAATTTTATTGCAAATTCAACTTGCAGATCAGCAATGGAGTGTCAACGAAGAGCAATGTTTTGTTGGTTTGATTAATAAATACGAGCAAAACTTGCGTCCTGTAAATAAAGATTGGTCGAATATTTCTATAGAAATAGGCAAAGCGTATTGGTACTATTTTGCAGGATTTTCTGGAAAAGTTTCGCAAACAGAACGATTATCTCGTATGCGAGTAGCAAAAGTATGGTTCCAAGAGGCTCAAAAATATGAGAAGGATGCGAATGAAACGTCTTCGCAAACTGTAGAAACTAATTCTGATGACATATCGCATACTGTTTCAAATCAAAAAATGTTAAGCGCGTACATCGCTATTTCTGACGCTTATGCGCAACTTGTTGATGTTTCTAAAGATTGTGCAAGCGTAGAAAGATATAAAAATTATGTGAATCAATTACAGCAGTTAATGCAAATTGTTGAGAAAGATCACGGAGACGTCTTATTCGTGGATACTGGAGAACTAGTTTTGCAATCAATTCATTCGTGGTTGCCAATGTTCCTAGAAAGTGGATCCAGTAAACAAGAAATTCAGCAAATGTGCGACAAGGCAGAATATCTTCTTAAACAAGCGCATGTGTCAAATGATGAAGCTGTAAGTAGAAAGAAAAACGCAATCGACAGTGTCAAAAAAGTTCAAGACGAAATTAATCTAGCTTTTTTGCAAAAGAAATAAAAGAAATAATAAAAAAGGGGGGAATAAATGTGTAAACAAAGAAATTTGGGGGATATGTGTTTTTTCAAGCGACTTAAATGCGGTTGCGCTCGCATTGGTGTCTATATTGGGATTATTGCATTTATTAGTGTTGCTATAGTTGCTGCATTATTGCCACTTAATTCTATTGCGTATGCGAAAAACAGCTATAACGCAGCCAAAGGATTGCATATAGCAAATGTTTCTGTTATGACAAAACAGAAAACTGTTCGCACTCAAGGCGAGTACATGTTTACTAAACGTTCTGCTTCGCTACTTATAACTTTTGATGGATTGGACGCTTCGGAAATTAGGAACGCGCATAAAGCTACTGTTAGCGTTGGAAGATATCAAATAGTGAGTGCCAAAGCTGATTTAGCTAAGATTGAGGCGGTGTCGTCGCTAGTTAATATTCGTTATAAGATCCGACCTCGAGTATTAGGAATAGTAAGAGTTGAATTGCAAAAAGAAGGAATATATGATTTGCAAGATATCTCTATAAGACTTGCTGCTGTAACAATGCATCCTAAACGCATATGGGGAGGAGTTGACTCTAATCCTCATGTTTCAAAGCAAACTAACTATATTTCTAATGAAAATAGACTTTCTGGCAACAAATTGTGCTCTCGTAAGCCAATATTAAGCATTCCTGATTCAGTTCTGAATGCCTCAGATTTAACAAAAGATAACTCTTATAGCAAGCGTTCACGATATATTGTTATTGATAAAATTGCTCCTCGCTTGAGTGTTAGCTATGATAACAACGCATCGTATGAAGGCAAATATTTTCGTAATAATCGAGCTTCAAGAATATTAATACAGGATGATTCGTTCGTTTTCTCGTATTTGCTTCATGATTCTTATCCTATTGCGAAAGTTTTTGCTGATGGTAAACAGGTTATGGTACTTACAGCTAAAAGCTTTAAAAACGATGGCGTGCATACAAATATGTGGTATGCTGATGTTTCTTTTTCGGGGGATGCTTCTTGGAATGTTCGCTATTGTGTTGAAGATCTATCAGGTAATGTGAGTTCTTCTATCAGTAATAAATTCATTATTGATACGCTTGCGCCAACTGTTTCTATTACTGGAGTGCAACAAGGCGGAGCATATTCTCATGCTGTAGTTCCAACATTAGTTATAAAAGATCGTTGGTTAAAACCTGAAAGCGTAACGTATTCTCTGAGAAGAATGCGATATGCTAAGGAATTGCGTTCTTTTGTGCCTAGAAAAGCCGATTCGCAAAGCGTAAGTGTGCAATACGCAGGTTTTTATAATGGAATTCAAGACGATGATGTGTATCAACTTCAGTGGAGTGCTAAAGATTTAGTAGATCATGTTATTTCTGGTAAGTTGCAATTTTCTATAAATAGAAGCGGTTCATCATTTAGTATAGATAGTTCCACTAAAGCAATGAATCGTAAACAATTGCAAAATGCTAAAGATATTCATATTGAAGAACTCAATCCTAGCGGATTGGCAAGTCCTGCAAAAATTAGTGTTATGCAAGACGGTGTAGAGAAGATTTTGTCAAAACAGGATTTTTCTGTAAACAGTCGCATAGATCATGGCTGGCAACGATTGACTTACACTATTTTCAAACGGAATTTTGCCGATAATGCTCATTATCGTGTACGTGTTATGTCAGTAGACAAAGTAGGAAATCATTCTTGTAGCGAAAGTGCAGTTAGCAAAAAAGAAGGAATGTTGCAATTTGCACCAGCTTCCGTGCAATTTACAGTAGATAATCTTGCTCCAATCGCAACAGTGTTTGATATGCAAAATAATTCTACTTATCGCACTAATAAAGAAGGAAAAACTTTACGTATTAGTGCAAAAGATAACATAGCATTGCAATATGTAACAATCGATGTTGATGGTAAAACAAATCGCATTTGGAACGGTAAAGATGTGAATAAATCAGTTTTATCTACAAAACTAAAACCAGACGGTTTTACTCATGACGTATTAGTAAAAGCTGCAGATTATGCGGGAAATATAACAATTTTGCAATATAAAAATGTAAAAATTGTTTCTATTGCAAATAAGCTTGTAAAAAAATCTGAAGCAGATAAAAAATCTAAAAATAGCGAGAGTAAAGACACTGATAGTTCTGATGATGGTTCAGATGATGGCTCCGACAATAGCTCCGATAACGATGATTGGATAGCTCGTTCGCAAGTGAAAAAATCGGAAAAATCTTTTGAAAATGCTGATTCCTTTAAACGAAACTCGGTAAATTATATAGGAATTGTGGCTTATATTTGTGCTGGAATTATAGCAATTCTTTGTGCTGTATTAGGAATTAGCATTATTTTTAAAAAGAAAATTAACAATCAGTAAACTATTCTAATTAGTTTTGCTAGATTTGATAGGCATTGTGCAAGAAAATAAAAAGCCCACTGCGGTGGAATGAATGCAGTGGGCTTAGTGGAGCTAATGGTAATCGAAACCACGACCTCTTCGATGCGAACGAAGCGCTCTACCAACTGAGCTATAGCCCCAATGTCTAAGACAAATCATCTTACGACAACTCTGCACACTGTACTACAAAGCTTGTATAAAAACAACATTTCTTGTAGTGCAGCGTGCTTGAGTGTCGTAAGTTAAAATACTAGTTTATTTGTTTTCTTTATTAAGTTTTGCTGTTTTCTTTGCTTTGTGTGCTTTGTATAAACCAATAAAAGTTGGTACAAGCGAGATAAGCAAAATTGCAACAATTACTAATTCAAAATTCTTCTGTACGAAATCAATCTTGCCGAAGAAATAACCAAGAAATGTGAAAAGCGACGACCAAATGAGACCGCCTAGTACAGAAAATGGTGTGAAGCGTATCCAACGCATTCCAGAAATTCCGGAAATAAACGGCATAAAAGTGCGTATGAATGGGAAGAATCTACCCAAGAATACTGCCAGCGGACCCCATTTATCAATCATTTTTTCGGTTTTTGCAACTCGTTCTGGAGTGAGCGCTTTTACTTTCCCAGATTCTACAATCTTTCGTCCGAAGAAATGACCAATAAAGTAATTGCACTGATCGCCAATAATTGGGGCTAGCCACACTACGGCAAGTAATAGTGGAAGTGGAAGCGCGCTATGACCTGTTTGAGCGTCAGGAGCTGCAAAAAAGCCTGCTGCAAAAAGAAGTGAATCTCCTGGGAGGAATGGGAAGAATACTACGCCTGTTTCAATAAAAACAATGAGAAAAATAAGGCCTAATGCTGGAGCTGTGCCCATTGCAATCCAACTTGCAATAGCTGAGCGTGGATCCTTGAGTAGGTTAACAATAAAATGAATAAATCCCATAATGTCCTGTCATAAATTTTGCGTATTTAGTGACGCTTGTTAATTAAAAATCAAGCGAAACAACTGTTATTTTGAGCCTAGCAGTCGCCATAAACGGTTGACACTTTTTGTGCACACGCTATCAGTTAATTGCGTTATAACATACAATAATAATTAGTAATGTAATGTTGCATGGTTAAAACTTGAGAAATTGCTTGGCGATTAAAGATTGGCAGGAGAAGTAGCGCATGAAGTTAAATGATGAGCATGATGGTGAACATCCACAAAGTTTTGCTCCGCTAAAGCCTAGAAAACGTTCTGCTCGCGTAATCAATGCTAATGAAGTTCCGAAAAAGAATGATGATTCGAAAAGCAAAATTCCTGACGAATATTTAAACATTGGTTTGCCGGAAACAGACTTATCGATTGCTGATTTTTCTCGTAAGCATTCTAATCCAAAGAATTGGTGGATTTATTTTGGCGTTCTGCTTGTTGCTATTGTTATTCCGTATTGGATTGGTCGCACTATGGCAGCTCGTCATACTTCGTGGGTTATTTCGCATTGCTCTGGATTATCTTCGCAAGGTGTTGTTTTTATTTCGTGGGTAATCACAGTGTCTGCTTTTACAAGTCTTGCTATGGCGTTAATTGACACTCATCGTTGGATTTGGCGGATAATGTTTGCTGTTTTTCTGGCTTTAGAACAACTTATTGCCGGATTATGCATGCTAAACATGAGCTTTTGGTATTCGACGTATGTGGTTTATGGTCACGCTTCAGGTTTAGCGAATGCGGCAAATCTTGGCATTATTTCTGCAGGTATTGGAGTAGCTGTATTTGCTGTCATTTTTGTTGGTTTGCTTGTCATTGTTCCTAAAACCTCGGCTTTGAATGTTCTTACGCGTAGTTGGGCGTCGTTCATAATGTTTTATGCAATTGAGGTTTTGGCAATATTAGCGGTTATTTTTGGTGGTTTTTTGACAGCAATGTAATATTTAGATTTTGCGAAAATAAGTTGTTTGCAAGTGGTTGTACAATAAACATTTGGCGTGTAACGCCCGCGGATTGAGAGCGCTACAGCAGAAGGTTGTGGCACCGCGCAGTGATATTAAGGAGGACGCCGTGGCATTAACGGCTGAAGATAAGAAGAACATTATCAACGAATACGCGACGCACGAGGGTGACACGGGTTCCCCAGAAGTGCAGGTCGCTTTGCTTAGCAAGCGCATTGCTGACCTTACTGAGCACTTGAAGGAGCACAAGCACGATCATCATTCTCGTCGTGGTTTGTTGCTTATGGTTGGTGATCGTCGTCGTCTTCTCGATTACTTGAAGCGTGTTGATATCAACCGTTATCGTTCTTTGATTGAACGACTCGGCTTGCGTCGATAGTCTTATTGCCCGGGCTTAAGCTCGGGCTTTTGTATTATTTATACGTTTTGCTTAATTGTTAAATGCATAAATTGTTCACTCATGCGCAATATTTGGGGAAAGTGTAGTGGGCAATATWTAAAATTTATWAYGCAATAAACAATGGGAGGCGTCTTATGAATATTAGAGCGTTAGAATATCTAATAGCTTTTGCACAAGAAGGAAGCTTTACCAAGGCGGCTGTTCGTATGCGCGTCTCTCAGCCTACTCTTTCAACGCAAATTAAAAAACTTGAAGAGACTTTAGACGTAGAACTTATTGAGCGCACTCCCGGGAAACAAATCTTAACTCCTGCTGGGAGGGAAGTGGTTTATTACGCTAAACGTATTCAGGCAGATATGTCACGTATTCGACAAGCTGCAAGACGTTCAGAAGATCCATGGTCATCTACAGTGGTTTTGGGTGTGTTCCCAACGTTAGGACCATACTTACTTCCAAGAATTATGCCTGCACTCAGGCGTTTAAAACCAAAACTTACTATTCGTTTTATAGAAGAAAAATCAGCGAAACTTATTGATTTGCTAGATAGTGGTCAAGTCGACGCAGTTATATTAAGCGAAAGTTTGAATGCGCCTTCAATAAAAGTGTGTCATGTTTTTGACGAAGATTTTCTTCTTGCGGCTTCTACAAATTCTTTGCTAGGCCACGAGAGTAAACCAATTGAACTTTCAGATTTGTCTACTCAGAAAGTGCTTTTATTAGAAGATGGGCACTGTATGCGTAGAAGCATGCTCGATGTATGCCAAAAAGTAGGTGCGAAACAATCAGAATTTAGGGCAACGTCGTTAGAAACTTTGCGATATATGGTTATAGGTAGCAAAGATGTGACATTATTGCCGCGTCTTGCAACTGTACCTCCAATTGTGCAACCAATTGGTTTGACGTTGCGTGAGTTTAAGAATCCTAAACCTTATCGATCGTTATATTTGAATTGGCGTGCAGCTTCTCCAGTAGACAAAATTATGGAAGAATTGTGCAAAATAATTAGTTCAGCATGTTCTGATTTGCATAAAAAATAAGTAGGATATTCTGTTTAAAAATGAAAATAGGCACTTCTGTTTGCTAAGTTAGCTACAGAAGTGCCGTATTCTTCTTCTCTTACTTTTCTTTTATTCTCACTTTATTTTGAGAGTTACTGCCTCGTTTTATTTGCCTCGTTTTATTTGTTGCTAAATTAATGATTTATAATTCAATGCCAAGATAGCGTGCTACTTGATTCACATCCTTATCTCCACGGCCGGAAACTGTTACTAAAACAATGTCATCCTTACTCATCTTTGGAACCATCTTCATAGCTTGTGCTATTGCGTGTGAGCTTTCCAAAGCTGGGATGATTCCTTCGACTCTAGAAAGTGCGCGGAAAGCTTGAACTGCTTCATCATCAGTGATCGCGTAGTATTCTGCGCGACCAGAATCCTTTAAATATGAATGTTCTGGGCCGACTCCAGGATAATCTAATCCTGCAGAAATAGAGTAGGCTGGAAGCTCGTTACCGTCATCATCCATAAGAACATAAGTTTTCATGCCGTCCGTAATGCCAATTTTTCCATTCGTCATAGTAGCAGCATTTTGAGGAGTATCAGCACCTTTACCTGCGCCTTCAGTACCAATCAATCGTACAGACGGATCATCAATATATGCTGCAAAAGAACCAATTGCATTAGAACCGCCACCAATGCAAGCAATTACAGCATTCGGTAATCTGCCTTCTTTTTCTAGGATCTGCCTTCTTGACTCTTTGCTAATAACGCTTTGAAAATCGCGAACCATTTGTGGATAAGGGTAAGGTCCCACTGCGGAACCAACGATGTAGAAGGTATCATCCAAGTGCTGTGCATAATCCATAAATGCTGCAGTTACAGCATCTTTTAAAGTTTTTGTGCCCTCTTGAACAGCATGAACTTTTGCACCGAGCAAAGTCATTCTAAAAACGTTAAGTTTTTGGCGTTCGCAATCAAGTGCGCCCATAAAAATTTCGCATTCCATGCCGAATCGTGCTGCTGCAGCAGCAGTGGCAACGCCATGCTGACCGGCTCCGGTTTCAGCGATAATGCGCTTTTTACCCATGCGCTGAGCGAGTAAAATTTGTCCGAGAACATTATTCATTTTGTGAGCGCCGAGATGGTTTAAATCTTCGCGCTTTAAATATACTTTTGCGCCGCCTAAATATTTTGTGAAAGATTCAGCATAGTATAAAGGTGTTTCGCGACCGTCGTAATCTTTTAATAATCCCGCCAATTCATTGCGGAACTCTGGATCGTCTTTGTATTGTAAGTAAGCTGCTGCTACTGCGTCGAGTGCTGGACGAATCATATCTGGTACGTACTGTCCGCCAAATTCACCGTAATACATGTTTTGTTCAACTGCGTTTACCATAATTTTGCCCTTCTTGTGAGTGCCGAGGAAATCGGCATTAGGTTTGTTATTTGTTGTGTTGATTATTTTGTAATTTTGAAGGGCGTGTGCTCAGATAATAAAAAAGCTGGATGGCAGCTTATATGCCATTCAGCTCAAATAATGTTGATGATGAATCCGGCATAGCCCCGTTGATTTGTTTAAAATCAGCAAGCCCACACCGATATGTGAACTCGCTTTTAACTACGCCAGCTGCGCCAGAAACGAGTATTCATGTTCATCAACCTCCAATCTTGTTGCACAAGTTTAGCCGTAGCTGTGACAATGTCAACCTTTTAGTGTTAATTCGGCGTTTCGTGCGGAAAAAATTTAACCCCGGCGTCTATGCGCCGGGGAAATAAAGGAGAGAAGAAAAGAATAATTTTTTAGGTGCTTTGCACCTGTCTTTTTGTCGACAATATTATATAACCACACTATTCTGAGCAGAACAGTAACGCTAACTGATAATTACCTGAGAATTATCTACTTTTCTTCTAAATCTTGCTATTTTAGGAATTAATTTTCTAAAAACGGAATCATTTTTCTAAAAATACTATTCGCTTAAATCAGCACGATAGAAATGTTCATACGAACGTGACGGAGTTGGACCGCGCTGACCTTGATAGTGTGATCCGTTAACAGCTGAACCGTATGGGTTTTTACATGGTGAGCTTAACTGGAAGAAGCACATTTGACCAATCTTCATGCCAGGCCAAAGTTTAACTGGCAAAGTGCTAACGTTTGAAAGCTCCAAAGTAATATGACCTTCGAAACCTGGATCAATGAAGCCAGCTGTGGAATGTGTCAAAATGCCAAGACGACCAAGCGAGCTTTTGCCTTCCAAACGTGCAGCAATAGTAGCGTCAAGTTTTACATACTCCCACGTAGCGCCGAGTGCGAACTCTCCAGGATGAAGAATCCATGGCTCGTCAGGAGCTACCTCGAACTGTTCTGTAAGTTCTCCCTGATTTTCTGCAGGATCAACATACGTGTAAGCATGATTGTTAAATAATCGGAAGAAACGGTCGAGGCGCACGTCAATTGACGCTGGCTGTACCATTTCCGGGGTCCACGGGGTCAAATCAATGTGACCCTCATCATGAGCTTTGAGAATGTCGCGATCAGACAACAGCATGACGTCAAATCTCCTTGCAATAAAGCTTATACATCAGCAACTTCATTGTTCGCACGAAATATTTATTGCTATTTTGCGCGAAAAATACAATACGCACAATTGTAGCGCGTGCCGCGGTCTGTGAGTATGATGCAAGCTATTTCCTGAAAACAAATAAATATTCATGAGCAATAAGCAAAAAATTTTATAGAAAATAAAAACACAAAACGCGGCACAGAGACGTAGGTTATGTAAGAAAACTACGTACTGTACCGCGTATTTATAAATCAGCTGATATTTTTTAGCTAATTGCTTGCTTTTTAAGCAACTGCAGTTAAGGATTTAGCCGCTTTACGCTTAGCAAGAAAACGCAAGAAGCACTTTCTAAGTTCGGAAGCAATTAACACAACCATTGAAAGACCGAGGCACTCGAACCATTCCGTTACGCTCAAAGGAACAGTGCCAAATGGCTCGTTCAAGAACGGTATGTAAATTACAGCCAACTGAAGCACAACAGAAATTGCTATAGCACCCCAAAGCCAACGGTTTGCAAATAAGCCTACAAATACGCTTTGTGAGTCTGAACGAGATGCTAACGCATTCAGCATTTGCGCAAACACAAGAATTGTGAAGCCCATTGTACGAGCGTGAGTAAGCTGAGCAGCGTGATCCATAATTCCAACAGAACGGTCCGTAAAGAATCCGCCTGCCAAATGCATATCCATGCCAATTAACGTAATAGCAGCCATGATTATGCCGATAAATACAATATCTCCCCACATTCGTCGGTCAATAACGCTATCGGTAAGCTTTCGAGGCTTTCGATCCATTACGTCGTCAGTTTGCGGATCAACGCCCATCGCGAGTGCAGGAGCTGCATCCGTAAGCAAGTTAATCCACAAAAGCTGAGTTGCAAGCAAAGGCAAAGTAACTCCAACAGAGTTTGGCTGCGTAATTCCAAGCGCGCCAGCAAAAACTACGCCGCCGAAAACCGTACAAACTTCGCCAACGTTAGAACTGAGCAAGTATCGCAAGAATTTACGAATATTGTCGAAAATTCCGCGACCTTCGCGCACTGCTGCAACAATTGTAGAGAAGTTATCGTCAGCCAAAATCATCTTGGCAGACTCTTTAGTTACTTCTGTACCCGTAATGCCCATTGCTACGCCAATATCGGCAGATTTTACTGCAGGAGCATCGTTCACGCCATCGCCTGTCATCGCAACAATATTCCCTTGACGTTGAAGCGAAGAAACGATAGCTAACTTGTGCTCAGGAGCTACTCGCGCATACACGCTAGTTTTACTGATTGCTTCATCAAAAGCAATGTTGTCGTCGTCGCGTGAGAGCAACTCGTCAAGTTCGTCGCCTGTAAGCGCATGCTCATCTTTTCCAATAATTCCAAGATCTCGAGCAATACGCGTAGCCGTAAGAGGATGATCGCCTGTAATCATAACAGTACGGATTCCAGCGCGATGAGCTTGAGCTACACTATCTCGAACTTCAATTCGCGGAGGATCAATAATTCCAACCATGCCGTTCCAAATCAAATCAGATTCTAGTACGTCACTTTGTTCTGCGACGTCCGCGATTTGACCTGCGGCGTTAGAAATCATGCCATCAACTTTTGAAAGACTATCGACTCCAAGCGGCCTATAAGCCATTCCAAGCGTGCGGTAAGCTTCTCCGGAAAGACGCTCAACAGTTGCTAAAATATCTTCGCGGTCGCCGTCAGTAAGTGGACGCACGGCACCAGCTACTGCAATACGCATGCAATAAGAAAGCAGCACGTCCGGAGCGCCCTTAGCGCAAACAATCAGATTTCCAGAATCCGAACCATCTTTAACAACAACAGACATACGTTTGCGTTCAGAAGTAAAAGGTACTTCCGCAACTCGAGTCAAATGAGCGTAACGTTTGTCTGCCTTTGTTTTACGCGCTGCTACTACTAGCGAAACTTCTGTAGGGTCTCCCACAGGCTGCCAACTTTTAGTAGTTTCGTCATAGTGTAAATCGCCGTCGTTAGCTAAACATCCGGAGCCTAACGCGCCTAATACTTCTGTAGCAAGATTTTGCGGCACTGCTAAGTCAGCATCTACAGAACCAATTAATATCATGCGACCTTCAGGCTTGTAACCGCTTCCTGTAAGCTGAACTTCGCCGCTAGGTGTTATTACGCGCTCAACAGTCATCTCGTTTCGAGTTAAAGTACCTGTTTTATCGGAGCAAATAACAGAAGCAGAACCAAGTGTTTCCACGGATGAAAGCTTTTTTACAACAGCATGATGCTTCACCATTCGTTGCACGCCAAGCGCAAGAACTACTGTCAAAATCGCAGCTAAACCTTCTGGAACAGCAGCAACAGCTAGGGAAACAGAAAGCAGCAGAGAATCAATAATATCTTGAATACTGTGGAAGCCTTCAATCAGCCACATGGAAGCAAGAACAACAGCCGCAATAATGCACACCGCAATTCCAAGAACTTTAGAAACGTGTACCATTTCTTTCTCGAGAGGTGTTGCTTCGTCATCTGATTTTGAAAGCATATCCGCGATTTTGCCAACTTGTGTGCGCATGCCTGTAGAGGTGACTACAGCGCGACCGGTTCCTTGTGTAACAGCAGTTCCGTTGAAAACCATATTTGTACGATCGCCTAAAGCTTTTGCAGACGAAAGTGTGTTTGGGCGTTTGCTTACTGCTACAGATTCGCCTGTAAGGCTTGCTTCTGCTACGCGTAAGGAGGCTGCTGCTATAAGTCGACCGTCTGCAGACACGGCATCGCCTTCGCCAAGCACTAAAATATCGCCTGGCACAACTTC
Organism: Gardnerella sp. 30-4; assembly: GCF_001641215.1. NCBI lineage: Bacteria > Bacillati > Actinomycetota > Actinomycetes > Bifidobacteriales > Bifidobacteriaceae > Gardnerella > Gardnerella sp. 30-4. The sequence goes on from NZ_LXJL01000011.1 coordinate 18,978, forward strand.
TGCAGTATTAATGCGCACCACGCTACCATCGCGCAAAACTGAAGTTTGCGGAGCGCTCATTCTAGCTAAAGCTTCGACTGCTTCTTCTGCTCGCGACTCTTGAATGTAGCCAAGAACTGCGTTTGCAATCAAAATAATGATAATTACGATTGAATCAAACGGCAGAATCTCCCCACCGCTGTTTCCTTTATGTTGTGCGCGCTCAACAAACCACGCGATTGCAGAAATAATAGTTGCTGCAATAAGCAAGTAAACGAGCGGATCTTTAAATTGATCAAGGAATCGTTTCCATGCTGGAATTTTAGGAGCAGCAGCAAGCGCATTCGGACCGAATTGATCAAGTCTTTTTGTGGCTTCCTCAGAGCTTAAACCGCATGAAATATCTACGTTAAGCGATTTAGCTACTTGTTGAACATCACACAATGATGGATCTTTGCTATTAGCTGAAGCGTCAGCCGTTTTATTGGATTGATCAAGAGCGTGATCAACCATATCTTCCCCCTTGGGAGTGCCGCGGAGTAGTCAATAATCGCAATGCTAACGCTATTTTTAGCGCTTCGTATTGTAACTATTGCGCGGTTGTGGAATATTGCAATAGTTTGCAACAATTAAGTACCGTTCTATTATGCCATACAACGCGCCGAGCTTAGAATCAGCAAATTTTGCCGACTCCAGAAAGCCATTAATAGCAATGCCTCGGGGGCATGTGAGAATAGGAGTATGACTACGAAAAAAGGACCGACCAAGGGGTCGGGTGGAAAACATCGCAATGCTTTACGCGGAAAAGGGCCTACTCCGAAGGCTGAAGATCGCGTGTATCACAAAGCTTATTTTGCTAAGAAGGCTGCTATTAAGCGCACGTTTGCGGATCCTCGTTTGGCTGCGCGTCGTCGCGTGGATAAGCTTGGTAGCGATTCAGACGAGTTGGTAATTGGTCGCAATGCTGCTTTAGAGGCTTTAAGAGTTGGAGTTCCAAGCACGCAATTGTATGTAGCTAATCGCATTGAGCACGATGATCGCACGCGCGAAATCGTGAAGTTAGCAGGCATGCAAGGTTTGCGTTTGCTTGAAGCGGATCGCCTTGAAATGGATCGTATTGCACATAGCACGAATCATCAGGGCATTATTTTGAAAGTTCAGCCTTACCAGTATCACTCTTTGCAAGAGTTGGTTGAACGCGCTGAAAAGAAGGCGCGCGCAATGGAAGCTGCTGATTCAGATTCTGCTCGCATTAATGCTCGACCATTGTTTATTGCTTTGGACGGCGTTACAGATCCTCAAAATTTGGGTGCTGTTATTCGTTCTGCAGCGGCTTTTGGTGCTAATGGCGTAATTTTACCTGAGCGCAGAAGTGCTTCCGTAACTGCTGCCGCTTGGAAAGTTTCTGCCGGTGCTGCAGCTCATTTGCCGGTTGCTCGAGTTGTGAATTTAAATAAGGCAATTCAAAGTTTGCGCGAGCGCGGATGGTATGCAATTGGTCTTGATGGCGGAGGCGATAAGCTTGTTGGAGAAACTGGTTTTGAAACTGACCCGTTAGTTGTTGTGCTCGGTTCCGAAGGCAAGGGTATGAGTCGCCTTACACGAGAAGCGTGCGATGCTATTGCTGGAATCCCAATTTCTAGCGCGGTTGAATCTCTTAACGCTTCTGTTGCAGCAGGCATTAGTTTGTACGCTGTTGCTAACGCTCGTCGTTTGGCTGCGAAAACAGAACAACTATGAGCGAAAATACTACTGTGAATACGAATGCAGTTATTACAGATGCAACTGCAACTACGGATACGACTAAAACTTTAAATATTCCAAATAAACTATGGTCCGTAAAACATGCGCGCGCGATTATTTTTATTGCGTACATGGCTGTTGTTGTAGTAGTGATGTGCTTCCATGAGCCTTGGTTCGATGAAGCTCAAAGTTGGCTTATTGCACGCGATTCTTCGTTTGCTGATTTGTTAACTCTTCGCCCACATTATGAAGGCCATCCACCGCTTTGGACTTTGCTTCTTTCAATCCCTGCAAAAACAGGAGTGCCATACGAGATAGGTCTTAAAGGAGTGCAGCTTTTATGTACTGCGCTTTTGGGTGGCTGGCTTATTTTCCGCGCGCCTTTTAGTAAATTGGCTGTATTTTTGCTTCCATTTACGTATTTTTTGTGCTTCCAATATGGCGTTACCTCGCGTCCATATGCTCTTCTTTGCGCGGCTTTGTTTATGGTTGCACATTATTGGAAACAATCTGATTCTAAACCTTCTGATACTTGGAAACTCGCTTTAAGTCTTGTACTTTTATGTGCAATCAGCGCGTACGGTATTGCTTTATCGGCAGGTTTTGCTTTAGCTTGGATTTGGCGAGCTGCAAAATCTGCAGGAATTAAAAAAGCTTTTGCTGAAATATTCTCTAACATTAACAGATTAGTAAGCTGGATAATTCTTGCTTTAGTTGGAATTGCAAGCATTATTTGCATTTGGCCTGCTGCTAACGCTTTTGCATCACGTGAAACATTCGACGGAAATTCTCCTCTTACGCAATTCTTGTCGTTTATTTTCGTTATGCCATCAGAAAGTATGTTTACCCAATTTGCCGGCGATGTCTCTTTACGCAGACTTACACTAAGCGTACCGTCCGCGATTATTTGCGTTATTATTTCGATTTTAATATGGGCTTTCGCCGTAAGAATTACTTATCGAAGGGGCATGCTTGTTTCTTTGATACTCCCTTACTTGACTTTTGCAGTAGTTGCTACGCAGTATTTCACTTTGCACCACGCAGGAATCGTTTTTGCATTCTTCGTAGCTCAACTTTGGATGTGCATTGCGCGTAAGTCACTGGAATCTAAAGATATGCCGACGATTATTTTTAGATTATTCAAAGTTGTAAATAAAAATACAAATAAAGCTGAAAATAGCAACGAAAATAGCAACAGTAGATCTGCAAGTAAATCTGTTGGAAACAAAGTTATTGCTGGCATTATTACTGTTGTTTTATTGTCCCCAAGCTTGATTTGGAACGCGTATTCTTGCGTTAACGATATTCGATTCGACTATTCAGGTTCGCGCGCACTTGCGCAATTTATTAAGCAAAATCATGCTGAAAACATGCGATTCGTAACGTCTTGGCTGCATCAAGACGAAAAAACCGATAAACAAGGTAATGTTATTGTTCCTGAATTTGAAGATATTCATCAATATTCGTGGCAGCTTATTACAGCAAATCCTTATTTCTCAAAGAATCTTATTGATTGCAGTTATAAGAATAGCTCGTTTATTACAAATGAGCAGCCATATCAAGAACAGGCATCAAATGAAATGGATGCTTGCAGAGCAAAGAAAGAACCTAAATTCTTTGTCACAGAATCAGATAAGCCTTGGTATTATTTTGTGTATTTAAACTACAATATTGACCATTATACTGAGCGTACTATTGCTAAAACAAAATCATCTTGGAAAGCAGGGACCTCAGAAGGAAGAATTATTGTATACGAGCGTAAAAAATAATTAGCGCATTTATATAAATACAT
>NZ_LXJL01000110.1:0-5430 GCF_001641215.1 Gardnerella sp. 30-4
AGATGTGTATAAGAGACAGATTTATAATTTTACAAAATCATTTATCGGTTCGATAAAAGCCTTTGCCTTTAAAGTTGATTGGAGGAGCGGAGTACACTTTGTGCACTGCATCTTTCCCGCACTGAGGGCAAATGGTAATAGGGTCATCTGAAAATGATTGATGTTCTGAAAAATCGTATCCGCATTGCTTGCAACGATAATGATAAGTAGGCAAAAGTCCCTCCGAAGTTACACGAGCACGTAAGTAGAAACTTACTGTTCCTTCACATATCCTAGTACATACTATGACAGTTATTATAGGTGTTAAATTTGCTTAGTGAATGATTGCGGCACAGCATATTGTGTGATGGCGCGCGCAATAATCCCACATTTTGGCGACACGCCGAAATGTTTATGTTGCTACACATCCTATGACTTCCTTATATTAATAGTTATGGGTTATGAATCGGTGAGTGCGGTACTCGTATTAGTCATCCTCGTAGCCTTATGGTTCGGGTGGTTGCCTAAACGCACGGTTAACGGCATGAAGTCTATGCTTGAACATCGCGAGGATAGGTTTTCACCAACACTTCATCTTGTAGGTGAGTGGAGTACTACGCGTATTTGCGACGGTACTAGTATGTTGGCAAAAGGGGCTTGTATGCAACCGACACAACAAAAACGAACATTAACTCCTGAATATATTGCGCGCATTCGCGCTGCTAGGCGTGCTGCGATACGCCGTCGTTGTGTGTTGGTAGTTGCGCTTGCTGTCTTGACTTTTGTCGTATTCTTAGCAGGATGCTCTGGTATATTTTCTCCAGTTTTTGCTCTTATTCCTGGAGCTATGTTGGCAGTAGTGCTTTATTTTGGAGCTCGTGCTTCTAAGCATGCTCGTGCTTGGGAGGCGCGTATTGCAACAATGCGCGCTGCTTCGAAACGCAAAGCTGAGGATGAATTATGTGAACGCCGCAATAGTGCTGTTATACGTCAGTTGAAAGATTATTCTTCTGCATCTGATTCTGATTTTAATGGAGAAATCAACAGTAGTGATGCGATTTCCCAAAACGACAGTGCTGAGTATTCTGTATCTCAGACTGTAGTGCCTGTTCGAAATGGCGCATCTCGTGACAATACTGAAACTTCGGTTATGGAGCAGAGCGAAATTCGTGTTGCGTTACATCGTGCGGAGCAAGAGCGCAATGCAGCGTTGCGTGAGCGTTCATATAAAGAAGAATCTGAATCTAAAGAATCTAATATCGTTGAAGCGGAAAATAAAGACGCATACGATTCTTCTAACGCTTCTGTGGCTTCGGGGCAAAACTATCAGTCTAATCAAGATTTAATTTCGTTCTCGCTTGATTCACAAACTAAGTCTGATTCAAGTAATGCTAATTTGGCATCTCGTACTCCAGAAAGTTTGGAAATTAAATCAACTAAGCAAGTAGTTAAAGCTGTACCAGTTGCTAACGCTGATAGTGCTGCTGCCGCTACTAATTTTGTTGTTGCAAACTCTTCTCAGTTCCACGAAAAAGAAAAAGTAAGCGAAGTGGATGCTCCAGAAAGTTCTGAAGACTCACTTGGTGTGGCAAATTTGCATGATGTTCTTGCTCGTCGCAATGCCTGATTTAAGAGTTTTCTAAAAATTTTCTTAAAAGATTAGCACTCGAGTTGTTAGAGTGCTAAATTCGCGCTATTATGAGGCACAGAGCGTAAGTGCGGTTGCGGACGTGATCGTCAGCCTCGTCGGATTGTTTCTTGCGTACGAAATTAATATCTCTTATGAAAGGGGTGGCAACAGTGTCGATTAAGCTCACACCGTTGGAGGATAAGATTATTGTTAAGCAAGCTCAAGCGGAAACTCAGACTGCTTCTGGCTTGTATATTCCAGATAATGCCAAGGAAAAGCCACAGCAGGGTGAAGTTCTTGCCGTAGGTCCTGGTCGTCGTGACGATAAGGGCGAGCGCATTCCTATGGATGTTAAGGTTGGAGACAAGGTTCTTTATTCCAAGTACGGTGGAACTGAAGTGCATTACGAAGGTGAGGACTACTTAATCGTGTCTTCTCGTGATGTGCTTGCGATTCTTGGCTAGTATTTAGCTGGTTGAAACAATAAAACTTACGCTGGAAATGACGGAAACGTTATTCCCAGCGTTTTTTATTGCGGTACGTAAGAATGTGCCGTGAAATATTTGGATAGCTGGCAGAAACTTTACGCGGTTGTAAGGTTTTGGTTGGATTTTGGCTTGGAAACGGCAGAAAGTTTACATGGCTGTAAAGTTTTGGTCGGATTAAGGCGATAAAGCGGCAGTTTCTTTACATGCTTGCGCAATTTTAGTCGGATTTTCGCTATTGCACAGTTAAGGTATGTGTAGAGTATGATGGAGAAGTATGACATACAAACACCGCAATATTGTAGATACAATTCCTAGCTACAAGCAGGGTAAGCCAGCTCCTAAATTGGACGGCATTCGTGCGTATAAGATTTCTAGTAACGAAAATCCTTATGAGCCTTTGCAAAGCGTAAAAGAAGCAATCTCAAATCGCGCGCTTAATGTAATAAACCGTTATCCTAATATGCGTGGCACAGAAGTTGTTGAAGAACTTGCTAAGCGTTTTGGTGTGACTGCAGACGAAGTAGTGCTTGGTTGCGGCTCTACGGAAGTTATTACGCAGCTTGTTGACTTGGTTGCAGGTCCGGGAGATGAGGTCATATATCCTTGGAGAAGCTTTGAAGCTTACCCGATTATTGTAACGGGAGCTGGTGCTACAAGCGTTCAGATTCCTAATCGTGCCGATGGTTCTCACGATGTTGACGCTATGATTGCAGCTATTAACGATCGCACGCGTTTGATTATTTTGAATAATCCTAATAATCCAACTTCTGCTTCACTTAGCGAGAAGGAAGCTCGCAAGGTGTTAGATGCTGTGCCAAGCGACGTTCTTGTACTTATTGACGAAGCTTATGTGCAGTTTAACACAGCAAAAGGCACTGCAAATGGCATGAAGCTGTACCATGAGTATCCAAATGTAGTTGTTGCTCAAACGTTCTCCAAGGCCTATGGATTGGCAGGTTTGCGCATTGGTTATGGTATTGCTCCGGCTGAAGTCGTAGACGGTATGCGTAAAGTTGCTGTGCCATTTGGTGTGTCTCAAATAGCGCAGGTCGCAGCTTTGGCTTCTTTGGAAGATGACGCAAGCAAGGAGATGAGTACTCGTGTTGCATCTCTTGTTGCTGAGCGCGAGCGCATTGTTGAAGCTTTACGCGGGCAAGGCTGGAATATTGAGGATGCGTACGCAAACTTCTTCTGGATGCCATTTGGGGCAGATACTGAGAAAGTAACAGAACATTTTATTGCTGCAGGATTGTCTGTTCGCGCTTTTGCTGGTGAAGGTATTCGCATTAGTATCGGCGAGCGCGAGGCTAATGACAGAGTTTTGACAGTTTGCGAAAATTTAAAAAAAGAGGGTTTTTCGCTAAATAACTAGCTTTTTTGCATAAAAGTTTTGCTTTCGGCGTGTCTTAATCTTGCATTAGTCGCGATTTCGTGGCAAAATAACAAAGTTGCCGTTTGAAGTTCACTTCTTACGGAGACTGCTGGCGGGTTTCCCAAGTGGTCAAAGGGAGCTGACTGTAAATCAGCCGCTTCGTGCTTCAGTGGTTCGAATCCACTACCCGCCACGCCTCGATAGCTCAGTGGTAGAGCACTTCCTTGGTAAGGAAGAGGTCGTGAGTCCGATTCTCACTCGAGGCTCTCTGGCGGGGTAGCTCAGCTGGCTAGAGCGTACGACTCATAATCGTAAGGTCAAGAGTTCGAGTCTCTTCCTCGCTACAACGGCCAGTAGGAGACTGGCTGGCCAATAATGAATTGTAGAGGTGAACGAAATGGCAAGCAAGAGCGCCGACATCCGTCCGGGCATTACGATGGCATGCACGGAGTGCAAAGAGCGTAATTACATCACGACGAAGAATCGTCGCAATACGCCTGATCGTCTTGAGTTGAACAAGTTCTGCCCACGCTGCGGCAAGCATACGCTTCATCGCGAGACTCGCTGAATTTTCAGCTTCCTGCGCTCACGATTTCGGCTTGTTTAAGCTTGTTGCTAGTTGCGCAGATTTTATTCTTATTACCCCGCTTAATGCGGGGTTTTTGTTATTTATTGCTGTTAATATTTAAACCATGAGTATGCAAGCATCTTTAGTAAATAATCCATCATTTGCAGATATAACAACTGTTGGCGTAGGTGGCAAAATTGCGCGTTTTATAGAGCCCAAAAGTCGCGTTGCTGTTATTGAAGCGGTAGAAGATGCTGATGAGGCTGGTCTGCCTTTATGTGTTATCGGTGGCGGCTCTAATATGCTTGTTAGCGATGAGGATTTCAACGGCGTTGTTGTGCGAGATGCTAGACGCGATATTCATGTGCTTGATGAAGCAGCACCTTCAGAAGATGGCATTGATTTGCAAAGTGGTGCTCATTTAGTGCATATCAATGCTGAAGCTGGTTGTAATTGGGATGATTTTGTTTCACATACGATTTCTCTTGGCTTAGAGGGTGTAGAAGGTCTTTCTGGCATACCTGGCACTGTTGGGGCTTCTGTTGTACAAAATATTGGCGCTTATGGTCAAGAAGTATCTCAAAGTGTTACTTCCGTAGAAGTTTGGGACCGCAAAACAAAATCAACTATAGAGCTGCAGAAGGATGCTTTGAATTTTGGGTATCGCACTTCATTGCTTAAAAAAAGCATGTACTCTTCAGTAGGAGTCCCTGCGGATTCGTATTTTCCTACTCCTCGTTACGTTGTACTGTCTGTTACTTTTTGTTTGAAGCATAATTCAACTGGCGTTGTTTCTCATTCGCAATTAGCTAATGCTTTGCACGTAGAATTAGGCGAGCGTATGCAAACAGCAGCAATACGTCGTGAAGTTTTGCGCGTTCGTGCTTCTAAAGGCATGCTTGAGGATGCTTCTCGTTACGATAAGCTGTGGATGCGTGGTACAAAGTGTGCTGAAGGTGTTGAATTTGCTTTGCGATTGCAAAGTGAAGACTATGTTACTGGTGAATTTTTAGAGGGCGATAATATTTACAGTGATCGTCATAGTTGCGGTAGTTTCTTTATGAATCCAATACTTAGTACTAGTGAAGCCGATACTTTGCCAGAAGATGCTCCTAAATTTGATGCAATTATGCAAGATGGATCGCATGGTATAAAAACTTCTGCAGCTTGGCTTATTGACCATGCTGGATTCCATAAGGGTTTTAGGCTTATAGAAAATGGGAAACCTTCGCCTGCAGGTCTTTCTTCATTGCATACTTTGGCGCTTACCAATCGTAATAATGCTTCTTGTGACGACATTGCAAATTTGGCAAAAACTATTATCCGTGGTGTGCAAAGTAAGTTTGGTGTAACGCTTATTCCTGAACCTGTTGTAATAAATATTTCTATAAAC